>JAGMDA010000865.1 GCA_023128935.1 Candidatus Eiseniibacteriota bacterium
TAGACTGACTCAGCTTGATGCATGGGGCGACGGAGCTCCGCGTTGCGTCGATATAGCGCATACGCGGCAAATGCAACCGCGCCACACCCAAACGGAACACACGCGTGTATCGGTACTTCCGGCCGGAGCACAGACGCAACTGCAGCGAGGAACAGCACACTAGCTACCCAGTAGAGCCCATACCCTTTCCTTGGTGGCTGGAGGCTGATCTGCATAGCCCTCTCCCTACAAACTGGTCTCGGATGGCCTTGCCCCATGCCCCGAAATCCTATGACTCAGACCGGAGGGCAGCCTCACGCCCGCTCAAGCATGCTGATGTGCTGCCGAAGGATCTGGATGAGTTCGTCGCCCAGGATCACGTCCTTGCTTCGGAAGCTCAAGCCCCCAGAGAATTCGGTCAAAGTTCTTGCCGGACTCCCTGGATCCTCCTTCGCCATCGCTCGCTCCTTCGCCTTGATCTTGGCATCCGCTTCCTCGACTAAGCTCTTGTTGTTCACGAACTGCCACACAGCGTCCCGCAATCCGGTCGAGCCCAGTAAGATTTCGTCTTGGTCTCCTCCAGCGCCTGTGTACAGATAGTCCGACGCGTACTTGCTGATGAAGCCGTGCGCGTAGGCAAGGATGAACACCTTTTTCGTATCTCGGCCTCCGAAGTTGAACTCGGGGAAGATGTGTAAGGGCCAGTTCTTCTGGAGCGCACGGCGGTACGCGGTGAGATACGCACTAAACTGCGACATGCTCCCGTATGGGAATCCATGTTCCATCCGCAGCACGGTGATGGAGTGCTTGTCGCCTGTCGTTGCGTAGTCCTCCCCGACTTTCACCGACTTGGTGCTGAAGATCGATTCCTGCGTGTTCTCCACGCCGGTAATCTGGATGAACTGCGATACCATGTCCTGTCCGACATCGGCCGCCTTTCGGTAGCTCCAGAAGGTTTCGGCGTCAGCCCTCAATGACTTCATCCAATCCTCCGGAGGAACCTCGTCCGCTTTGGAGGCGATGACGTCCTCAAGTCTCACTTCCAGCAGTGAACCGAAGGCCTGCCGCGACACGGAGAAGATCCGGTCTGCCACGTCTTCTCGGCTCAGCTCGCTCAGCGCATACAGGCCCTCGCTCCCGGAAGTCACCTCAGAGGAGACCTTGTGACAGGCATCGGCACGCCTTGCTTCGAAGATGCCGTCGATGTCCTCATCCGTCGTGATCGCCTTTCGCCTGACGACATCCAGCTTGCTGATGTTCTCCTCAAACAGAGCGCGCTGCTCAGGCAGGTAGCTGGTCTCGATCCATTCAAGGTTGCCGACCAGCGTCTCGAGGGCATCGATCTGGCGGATCACCTCACTCGTTACACCATCGACGATTCGCCTTGCCTGGGCGTACGCTTCGACCTCGAATTGCCGTTCGAGCGCACGCTGCGCTTCGCGGATGTAGTCGTCACGCGGCTTGGCTACGTTCGTGAACATGCCGAGAATCCATCGCTGCGCGTCCCGGGCTGCTTTCTCGAACCGCTGCTGCACCAGCGCTTGGTTGTGTTCCGACTGAACCCGAGACTGGTCGGCGTTCCTTCGGCGACTGTCAATGCTGCCGGTCAGCTCATCGAGTTGTCTTCTCAGTCGAGTGAGGAACTCCTTCCCGTACACCAG
>JAGMDA010000866.1 GCA_023128935.1 Candidatus Eiseniibacteriota bacterium
GGGTGCCGCCGGCTTCGCCGCGGGCACCCCCCCGACTTTTGCCGTGGGCTTCCTCGGGGCGACTTTCGCCACCTTCTTCCTGAGGCTGTCCACGTCCCTCAGCACAGTGCGGATATAGGCAACATCGTTCTTCTTCAGCGCCTTGTCGAGCGCGGACCGGTCCGCCATCAAGCCCTCCAGCTCGGTCTCCAGCGCTTTGACATTGCTGCCCTGCTTCTTTGCGCGCGCTATGTCCCTCCTGAACGTGTCCAGCATGCCATCAAACGCCGCGAGCTGTTCCGTGGTAGGTCCAGCCGCTGGCTTCTGGGGTGCCGCCGGCTTCGCCGCGGGGGGCTTTGACGGAGCTGCCTTTGGCTTGCCCAGTGGCTTCGGCTCTTCCTTTGGCTTGAGCATTTCGCTGGGCTTCGCCGGCTTTGGCCCAACTGCCGGCTTCTGGGGCGCCCCAGCCTTTGGCGCGAGGCTCGGCTTCTTGGCGGGCGGCTTACCGGGCAGCGGGATGCTTATTTTGCCGCGCCAGATGAGCACGATTATGCCGAACACCATAAGGAAGAGCAGGCCGCCCGCGACGACTGGCAGGAACGCAGTGATGTCCGCGGCCTCCGCCTCTTCTTCAGCCTCGGTTACATTGGTCGGTGCCGGCGTTGGTGTGGGAGTCGCAGTGGCGGCCGGCGTTGGAGTGGGCGTTGGCTCAGGTACAGGCGGCGCGGCCACGTATATTTTGGGCGTGCCCATCTCAGTTATCAGGCGCTCCATGACCGCGCTAAGCATTTCCTTGGTCACGGTGTAGTTTATCGTGATTGGGCCTTGGGTGTCACCGAAATCGAAGGAGAGCAGGGGGTCTGCCTTCAGCACCCTCGCCGCGACGGGCGGCGAAGTCGTGATGATGAGGTCAGAGGCGTTCGCGGCCAGTTCCTTCGGGACGTCGTCGACTACGACCAGGTCAAGCACGGGCTCGTCGAACTCGATGCGGGTCGTCATAGTGGTGTTGGTGGTGAAGAAGATGTACTCGCTGGAATAGTCAAAGCTGCGCGTCACCGTGGCCATTTGCCTGGCGTTGGACGAGGACTCGGCAAGGCCTTCTGCCGCGCGGCTGCCCAGCGCCATCAGGATGTACTCGTCCTGCAGCTCGTCGGCAATTGTCTCCTCGGAGATTTCTTCTTCGGTGAAGTTGGTGGTGACTTCCTCGGCGATGAAGAGGCCACCGCCTCCGCCTCCACCGCCACCGCCGCCTCCACCGGGGCCACCCCCACCGGGGCTGCCAGCCCGGCGGTAGTTGATTGTGTCAGTAACCGGCGCGGCAGTGTTGTTGGGGGCGTCCTTGCACCTGCCGTACACTGTTTTTGTCTCGTAGCCGCTTGATAGAGTCCAGGAGACGCTGTTGCCATAGGCGTGCCACGTGGACCACGTCGAGTTGTCGTTGCTGAACTGGCACGAGACCGCGCCGACTGCGGCCATGTCAAGCGTCACGCTTGCCGACGTGGTCGAGGCGGCGCCGTTGTTGATTACGAGGGACTGGTTGGCGGGTGGGACGGAGTCGTTGGCGCCGACTATGCCAGAGAGGTGCGGCAGGTAAACGCGGGTCGTGCCGCCGGACGCGTTGTAGCATGGGACAGCCATGTACCCACTGCATGTTTGGACTATTGGGTCGCACGTCGGTGGGGAACCGTAGCAGTAGAACAAGGAGTCATAGACCACTGGCAGGAATATTGTGGCATTGTAGTCGGAGTCGAAGGGCTCGAACGAGTCGAAGCTCTCCGCCCAAATCATGTCGACGACCGAAGTGACTATGCCGGTCAGCGCGTTGACCACCATGGAGGTGTGGTTGTAGATGGTGAGGCTGTTCCCCCACGATGCATTGGCCGCGAGGACGTTGGTTACGTTCATCCATACGTTGGACGAGTTGGCGACTATGTTCGCCCTCTCGCCCGCGAGCGAGAAGTTGTTGTAGTCCGGGAGCCCGGTCCCGTTGGCGAAGGTCACGTTAATCGAGGCGTTGCTGGTCGCCCCGGCTATCCAGGCCGTCACATTCACGTTCGCGTCCGTGAAGAACCACTGCTCGCGGCTCAAGAGGTTTGAGCCAGTGTCGTTGGCGTAGAGCGTTATCCTGCGCAGGCCGCCCGGCCGTGAGACGTTCATGGTCGTGTTGCCGCCAACTGTCACGTTCGCGCCGCCGTCTATGCTGAACCAGACCGTGTCGACCAGGCCGCCAACAGTGTAGTTGAGCGGGACGCCCGCCATGGTCCAGTTGCCCGTGTGCGACGAGAGGTTGGTCGGCACTGTCATCGTGAGCGAGAGCGGCGCGTTGTTTATGGTGAAGTTCAGCATGGACGAGTTGGTGAAGGCCAGGGAGTCATTGGCCCATATCCTGAACTGGTAGTTGCCGTTTCCGAGTCCGGACGTGCCGTAGGCGTATGGGGATGACAGGGTCGCGTTGGCCGAGCCGTTTAGGGAGTACCACACCACATCAATCCCACTCCAGTCCGTGATGGCCGGGCGGAGCAGCGTGCCCGGCGGGAACTGGCTGTTGTTCGGCGGCGCTGCCCACGTGATTGACGGGGCCTTGCGGTCCGAGAACAAGGCTATGTTCGTGGAGTTGTCTATGTTGCCCGCAGTGTCGTTGACCAGGCAGGTGAGGGTGTAGTTGTCGTTTGCGAGGATGGTTCCATTTATGCTTCCGGTGAAGTTCGAGTAGTTCGTCGTGTTTGCTTTTGTGCTGTTGGACATCGTGATTATCGTGCTCCACGTCGAGTTCGAGAGGTTCAGCAGCACGGTGCCCAGGTGCGGGTCGTACACGCCAAGGTGCACGGGTAGGCTGGCGAGCGGGACGAAACTCGCGTTGGCTGGGTAAGTGAAGTTGGTGCTAGGGGCGGTGTTGTCGACCGTGGGGCCGAGGGTGGCGACGCGCGTGTTGCCCGCCGCGTCCACAAGCGTGAGCGTGGCAGAGACATTGCCCTCCTGCATGGCCGTGGCGTTGTTGTCCGTGCCGTTCCAGGTGATGTTCATCTGCGTGTTGTTGATGCCCACCAGCCCCGAAGTGTTCCAGTAGGCGGACGCCGAGTCCACCACGCGGAGCGAGTAGTTGAAGGGCATTACGTCAATGGCTGTGAACGTGAAGTTTATTTCGGTCGGGAGGGCACCGGATATGATTGTGCTCGTGGCGTTGAACGCGACCGTGATGTTGGGGGCGTTGCTGTCCACGGTTATGTTGGCCGGGCCTGTCGTGTTGTAGTTGCCGGCCGGGTCGGTTATAGTGACAACGACCGAGGCGTTGCCGTCCCGGAAATAGGTCCCGTTCACTGTCCTGCCGTTCCACTCCACCGTCGTGTTGCTGGCGTTTGACGCGCTGCCCGTGAAGAGCCTCTGCTGCGCGCCGCGCGTTATGTTCACGCTGTAGGAGACGTTCTCGCTCGGCCCAAAGGTTATGGCGGCCACGCCCCCTGCTGCGGAGATGAGTGTCACGTTGACGCTCATTGCAGTAAGATAGCTCGGGACCACCGTGTCTATGTTGATGATTATGGGGCTGCTGCTCTGCTGGTTCGACGCGGCGTCAGTCACCGTGGCCAGGACGCGGGAGGTGCTGAAGTTCACGGTGCCGTTGACGGACTTGCCGTTCCACTGGACGACAAGGGGGGTGTTCGCGGTGATGCCACTGGTGAACGTCCTTGTGTTGCCCGGGTTGGACAGGTCCAGTATGGAGAGGACGTAGCTCCCGGACTTCGCCGAGGTTATGGTGAAGTTAGTGGAGTCCTCGGAGCCCGGGCTCGTGTGCGGCGAGATATAGTAGTCAGAGGCAGTGAGCGTCACGCTCGACGCGGCCGCGCTGTCGACCTGGACCACGACACTGGAGTTGCCCTCGTTTCCGTACGAGTCGTAGGCCCTCGCCACAACCGTGTAGTTGGCGTCGGCGAGTGCGGTCGAGTTGTCGTTTGCCGTCCCGTCCCACGTGTTCAGGACCTGGACCCCCACGGTGGCGTTGCCGGTGAACGTGCGGGTGCTGGTGTTGTCGGTGATGTTGATTAGGTAGCTGCTGTTGTCGTCGACTGTGAACGTGAGGTTCGTGTGGCTCTCGGAAACTGTGCCTGAAATGCTTGAACTCGTCGACGCCAGGGCAGAGGTGAACTGTGGCGGGGTGCTGTCCATCGCGATGGAGGAAGCGGCGGTGACAAAGCTGCGGGCGTAGTCATAGAACACAAGCGAAACTGTCCAGTTGCCGTCCGCCATGAGGCCGCCGTCGTCGTTTGTCCCGTCCCACTGGCACGTGACAGTCGTGCCGCTGTAGGTGCAGTTCGCAAACCGGCCTGATGGCGGCGAGGGCGGGGGAGCCCCTCCGGTGAGGTTAGTGAGTATTTCCATCACGTCAAGCCGCGTGTAGTTCCTCGCGCTAGAGGCGTCATAAACAGTGGTCCCGTTGTTCTTCAGCACCGTCTCTAGCTCGTCCGGCGTGAGGAGGACTGAGTTGCGCAGCAGGTAGTCCTGCTGGATGACCGATACCGCGCCGGCGACGTGCGGCGCAGCCATGGAGGTGCCGTTGTAAACCGCGTATGCGCTGCCGAGGATTGTGGAATTGATGCTTGAGCCCGGCGCGACGATGTCGAGGTTGGGGCCGCGGTTGCTGAAGCCGCTGATGGCGTCGGCCTTGGTGGACGAGCCGACTGGGATTACATGGGGCGAGCACGCGGGGTAAGTAACTCCGTCAGTGAAGGCATCGTTCCCGGACGCGGCGACGAGGGTTATGTTGGCTGCCTTGGCTATCGACATGGAGGCATCCATAAGTGTGGGGCAAGTGATATCAGTGTACCTTGAGCCGTCAATCCCAAAGCTCATGCTGATTACCGAGATGTTATAGGCGCTCTTATTGGCGGTGCACCAGTCCACGCCGGCGATTGCGTCCGCGAAGGAGCCGCTCCCCGTGTTGTCAAGGACCTTGATTGCGACTATCTTTGCGCCCGGCGCGACGCCCTTGACCGTGCCCTCGCCCGCCGCGATGCCGGCGCAGTGCGTGCCGTGGTTTTTGTCGTCCATTGGGTCGCTGTCGTTGTTGACGTAGTCGTGCCCGCCGATGACTTTGGCGCACGTGCCGGCGAGGAATGATACGTTGGTGCACCCGCCAAGGTCGGGGTGGGTGTAGTCGACGCCCGTGTCGATGATGCAAATGTTCTGGCCCGTACCGGTTGAGTTTGTGCCGTTGGACTGGCGGAGCCACGCATCGTCCGCATTAACGAGTGGTATGCTTTGCGCGCGCGTCGCATGGACTTCCCTGTCGTACGCGATTGCGATGACCGCGCCGCTCTCGCGTAGCTTGTGCAGGCCCTCGCGCGAAATGCTGCCGGCGAGCGCGTTGGTCACAGAGTACTTGTACTTGGTGGAGAACTCTGTCGAGTTGACTGCGGCGAGGGCGTTGGCCTGGTTCTCGGCGACCGTGCCGCCTTGCGTGAGGAGGATTATGACCCTGGCGCCTTCAGTGAGCGCGATGTCCCTCTCGACCTCAGAGTCAATGGACGCGGCCGAAAGGTCGGCGCCGGCGTTCCCGATGAGCGTGGCGTTGTGGATGCCATTGGTTATGAGGATATTGAACGTCCCGTTCTCGACGAAGTCGAACGTGATGTTGGTCGAACCGTTTGCGTGGGACGCCGGCAGGAAGCCCGAGACGCGCGGCGGTGTAACCGTGAGGTTGCCGACGACTGGGGCGATGTTGTCGATGATTACGTGCATGCTGGTGTCGTGGAGGGTGTTGCCGGCAAGGTCTGTGAGGTACATGCCCACGGTCACATTCGCGTCGTGGGGGAAGGGGTTGTTGAGCTGGTCCCTCCCGTTCCACTGGACGGTCTCGTTCACCGCCTGGGAGGCGTTGCCTGTGAATGTCTTGTTGTAAGTCACCGCGCCGGACACATTGATGAGGTTGATGTTATAGTGCTGTATGTCCTCGTTTGGCCTGAAGTAAATGTCGCTGATGGAAGCAAACTGCCCTGACACGTAACCGGAGAGGCGCGCCCCGCCAATCATGTCGTTCGTGATGCCTTTCGTGATTTGCGGCGCGGTTAGGTCCACGGTCACGGTCCTCTGCGTCCCGCTTATCTGGTTGCCGAAGCCGTCTGTCACAGTGAGCGCGACCGTGGCCTGGCCGAGGATTACTGTGCCGGCAGCGGTCTTGCCGTCCCACACCACTGACTTGGACACGTTTTGGGTGCAGCTACCGGTCATGACGCGGGTGGCAGTGGTGTTTGTGATGGTGATTATGTAGGTGCCGTTCCGGGTCACGTTGAACGAGAGCGTGGTCGTGTCCTGGACGCCGTCCGCGTTTGGGGATATGTGCGCCCGAGAGGTGGCGAGGTCGTTGTTGAAGCGGAAGGCCGAGGCGGCGGAGGCTGTCGCGTTCGCCTCCATGGAGGCGTTGCTTGGGTTTCCGGCCGCGTCGGCGGATACGGCTTTGTAATAGTACTTGATTCCCTCGATGACAGAGGTGTCGCTGTAGTTTAGCAGGGTGGAGTTGCCGACGTTGTTCGAGGACGAGACCGTGAAGCCCGGGCTGGTGGAGCGGTGGACGCGGTACTGGCTCACGCCGATGTTGTCGGTGGCAGCGGTCCAGTTGACGTAGATGGAGCCGTCGGCCATGGCGGTGGCGTTGAGGATGCCGGGAATGCTCGGGTACTTGTCGTCGACGTAGATGGTGACGTTGCTGGTGGCGTTGTTGCCGCCGGTGTCGGCCACGAGGAGGAAGGCTGTGGAGTTGGTCATGTAGACCGTGCCGTTGGTGCCGTCCCAGACGTGCGAGGCCTGGACCCCGGCAGTGGCCGAGCCGCTGAACACGAGGTAGTGCGTGGTGTTGGATATGTTCAGCGAGTACGTGCCGTTGACGTTGGGGGTGAAGGTGAGAGTGGTGTTGTCCTGGATGCCCGTGCTGTTCCGGGGCGAGATGTACTGCGGCGTTGCGGCGAGGGCGACGAGTATGATTACGCCGGCGTTGTCGACTGTGATGTTGCTCCCCGAGACCGGGACGAGCGTGTTGCCGGCGCGGTCCTGGCCCGTGACATTTACTATGTAGTCGCCGTCGGCGACTGGCGTTGAGCCGTCGTCCCTTGTGCCGTTCCACTGCACGCTGAGCGCTGTCCCCGCTGGGGCGGTGAGGGTGCGGATCCTGTTTGCCGTGGAGTTGTAAACCCACACTGTCCAGTTGTCCATGTGCTCGCTGGCGTTCGCCGAGATTGTGGAGGGATTGAGTGTGTTGACGAAGGTTGTCGGGTTCACGGAGACTGCTGCGGTGAGCGTCGGCAGGACGTCGTCTATGATGACGTTCTTCTTCCTGCCGCCGACGCGGAGGTAGTAGTCCTCCTGGTTGCCGACGGTGTCCGTCAGTGTGAGGGTGGCGACGACTGTGGGGCCGAAAGTGGTGGCGTTGTCGGACGAGTTCCCGTTCCACACTATGTTGACCGCGGTGCCGGCGGCTGTGGTGCTGGTGAAGGTCCTAGTGTGGTTGGCTGGGTCGCGGAGGCCGAGCACGTAGGTGGCCGCCTCGTCGCTGTAGAAGGTGAAAGTGGTGGTGTCCTGGACTCCTGTGCTGTTGATTGGCGAGATGTAGTAGTCCGAGCACGTGAAGTTGATTGCCTGCGGCGCGAGGTTGTCGATCAGGACTATCGTGTTGTTGGTGAGGGTGTTGCCGAGGAAGTCGGAGACGTTGAGCTCGATGGTGGCGTTGCCCTCGGACATGAGGCTCCCGCCGTTGGTGCCGTTCCAGGTGTAGGTGACGTTGGTGTTGTTGGCGTAGCTGGAGCTGTTGAGAGTGGCCGACGTGCCGAGGCTGTCGGTCACGGTGAGGGAGTAGGTCATGTTGGGCACGGGGTCGTACGCCGAGAACGTTATGTTGATTTCGCTTTCAGGTATGTTGCCCGAGACGGACTGCGGCGAGACGATTGAGAAGTTCAGGGCGGGGGGAGTGGAGTCCACATCGATTCTGACTTGGTTTGTGCTGGTGTTGGCGTTTTTGGCGTAGTCGTAGAGCGTGAGGGTGGCGTTGTAGTTGCCGTCCGGCAGTACTGTGCCGTTGGAGAAGTTGCCGCCCCAGTAGTGGGTCTTCGCGGTGTCGGCCGAGACCGCCCCAGTAAGCGCCATGATGGGCGCGCCGGTGGCTGCGTCGGTGATGTTGACCATGTATGAGCCGCTGGAGTTGGAGGTGAAGTTGAAAACAGTATAATTGCTGGCGATTGCGCCGGATATGTTGCCCTGCGTGGACGTGAGGTCGGAGGTGAAGCCGGGATTGGTGTTGTCCACGGTTATGTTGAAGGAGGTGACAGCGCTGGGGTTGCCCGCCCAGTCGGTCAGCGTGAGGTTGCAGGCGTACGTGCCTGGCGCTAAGCTAGTGCCGTTGGTGTAGTTGCCGTACCAGATGAAGGACGTGAAGCCCGTTGTTGTCTGGGCCGACATGTTGCACTCGGCGCAGCCGCCGAAGGCGAAGGTATAGTTGATTATGCCGTTTGGGTTTGTGGATGCCGCGTCGGCCGCGGTGAAGTTGATTGCGACGTTGCCTGTGGGGAGTGCGTTCGAGACGTTGCTGTGGTTGCCCACGCCATAGCCGGTTATCTGTGGCGAGTTGACGTCGATGTAGGCCTTGCGTGTGCTGCTGTTGGCCTGGTCGTTGGTGCTGTCCGTGATTGTGACGGTTACTTCGGTGACTCCGACGAAGGTGACAGAGTCGTCGGCCGACTTGCCGTCCCAGATGAAGCTCACCACCGTCCCTTCCACGGCAGAGCCGGTCACTGTGCGGACGTTGCTGCCGTCGGTGAACAGGATGGTGTAGTTGATGTCCTCGCTTACGTTGAACGTGATGTTTGTGGTGTCGATGGCGCCGGCCGAGTAGGGGGTTGGCGAAAACGCGTTGGGGTTTAGGCTGAGGTCCCATCCCGAGAAGTTTGGGGGGACGAGTGGGTAGCTGGCGAGGCCGGTAATCCCGGGCTCGAGACAGCCGCTCAGCACGACAGCTAGCGCTATCACTGCCATTGCCACAGTGAGTCCTTTATTGTTCATCATGTTACCACTGGGCAGAAACATAAACGCAGGGGGGCTTTAAAAAACTTGCGAAAAAGGG
>JAGMDA010000867.1 GCA_023128935.1 Candidatus Eiseniibacteriota bacterium
CAATCAGCGAATTCTTTCTGATGAGTTTTTCCATCAGAAACAGATAGTTTTTACGGGGAACTGTTATGCTTATAAATTTAGCTCCTTTTTTTAACCTTCTCAGGTGCAAATCAAGATATTCGGGAGAGTTGTTCTTTACCCGGATTGTCTCAAAAATTCCCCGTCCGGATTGGAGTGCTTTTAAAAAACAGGCAGGTTCAGGCCATGTGCAGTTAATTGGTTTAGCATCAAAGAATGCAAGCATCTCACTATTTTAGTGCTGTGTTCCAAAAATCCGTTTACCATAACGGCGTGTCATCCCTTCGCTGTGCTCAGGACGGCGTCTGAGCGTTCTCTGCATGTCATTCTGAACGAAGTGAAGAATCTAGATTCTTCGTCGCTTCGCTCCTCTGAATGACAGAGAGAACACTTCTCTGAATGACATGTTTCAGTTGCATTTGCATTACTCAGTTGTGGAAGGGCAGTTTAAAACACTGGATTCCCGCTGGAGTTTATCCCGTACTTGATACGGGCGGGAATGACAAACAAAACTAGAGATTTTTTTATGAAAGAATACATTCTCGGAATAGATTTAGGGGGTACTAACATAGAAGGCGGACTCGTTGATAGAAAGGGCAATGTCAGGTTTAAAACTACAAAGCCCACTGACAGCCGGAAAAGAGCAAAAACCGTTCTTAATAATATCCTGAGTGTTGCAAAAACGGTAATTGAAAAAGCGAAAGCAAATAAATGCAAGGTCTTAGCTATCGGGATGGGAACTCCGGGTGCTGTTGACCATGCAACCGGCACAATAGTGAGCGGAGCTGAAAATATCATGGGGTGGAAAGGTGTTCCCATAGTGCCGGTATTGAGAAGAGAATTTGGGCTGCCTTCCTTTGTTTCGAATGATGTTACATTATATGCTCTTGGAGAAGCAATGTTTGGAGCAGGCAAAGGCGCAAAAGAAATAATATGTCTGACGGTAGGAACGGGAATTGGCGGTGGAATAATTACGGGAGGCAAAATATATAGAGGAGCAAAAGACGGAGCCGGTGAGATAGGACATACAACCGTAAAACTTGACGGTAAGAAATGCAAATGCGGCAGTTTTGGATGTCTTGAACGGTATGCATCTGCAACGGCTATTGCAAACATGGGTAAACAATCCTGTAAAAAAAACGGGAAAGGGCTTATCTTAAAACTTGCAGGCGGCAGTAAAGATAAGATTACCGCAAAGACGGTTTTTGATGCTGCAAAGAAAGGGGATCTTGCAGCAAAAGATATCGTTGAAAAAACCGGCCGGTATCTCGGAGCAGGTATTGCAAATTTTATCAATCTTTTGAATCCTGAAATGGTCATAATAGGCGGAGGTGTAGCTGAAGCAGGAAATATACTCCTTCGGGTTATAAGCAAGTCCGTAAAAACATACGGGTTAAGAATTAGCACAAAAGATGTGAGAATAGTTCTTGGCAGACTCAAAACCAATGCGGGAGTAATAGGAGCTGCAGCACTTGCCTGGCAGGAAATAAAGAGATGATTCAGTCAAAAATCAGGAATTTTTCAATAATTGCGCATATAGATCATGGGAAATCTACACTTGCCGATAGGTTTCTTGAATTTACCCATACCATAAATCCGAGAGAAATGA
>JAGMDA010000868.1 GCA_023128935.1 Candidatus Eiseniibacteriota bacterium
CGTCAGGGCAACGTACATTTGATGGCCGGTCAGGTAGTACTCCTGCCCGAGCGGATCTGTCCGCGGCTTCTCAGCACCATAGATGTCCCACGCGTTCCGCTGCGCATCGGTAAGCGCCTGCCACAGCCCACTCGCCGTCGACAGGATGCCCCGAGCAGCTTGCTGCCTGGCGCTGTTCGGATTCGTAGGCGACGCCTTCATCTTCACGTACAGCCCGCCTTTGTTTCTGGCATAGGTCAGCCCCCCCATGCTTCCGGACAAAGGTCCCAGGATGGGGTTAATCTTTGCCATCTCGCACCTACCTTTCCCGTGACCAAATCGCGATCACGAAATTTTCTCGTATAACAGCGTTAAAGATGTTAACGGTAGTCTCGTTCCTCTTCTCTTATTATTACTAGATCTCTCTTAGTAATAATAATAAGGGCTGTGGATAAGCGGGAACCGCTCTGTTACTCCTTCGCACCCAATAACTTACGGAGTGCACTACTTGTGGATAAGCCTGTTAATACATTGTGGATAACTGTTATCAACATACTTGTCAACAGGGTTATTAACAGGTCCTCTAGCGAACTGCCTGGATTTTCGCCCTTTTTTGCCTTCTCGCCGTCCAACATTTTGGCAAGTCCGTCCATTTCGTCACCGTCTCCCTTTTGTCAATAGTTTACACTTATATGATTATCGGACGTTCCGTGGTAGCGGTTCCATTTTCGCCTGTTCATAACTTCCTGGGAGCACTTTGTCAAGAAAAAACGCTTGACACCCATCCCGGTACCTGGTATGGTCCTCCCCGGCCAGAGGCAAAGGAGGCTACGATGGACCCAAACACCCGAATCCTACTCAAAGCCGCCCAGGACAACTACGAGCAGCTCGAAAGGCGGATCTCCAAAGCAGAAGCCCGCATTACCCAGCTGAACGACGTCCAAACCGAACTCCAGCTCGAGACTGACAGAATCTGGCACAACATGGAGACGATGTGAAATGCAAAGAACACCTCTCCTCGTCCCGCCAACTACTTGCTTTAACTGTGAGCTCTTCCACCCAAACTGCGATATCTGCTCGTCCAAGGCCAGCCACTGTATGAGATACCACGCGCAGATGCCCCCCAGTCTTGCGTGTTGCTCGTGGAGGTCCACAGCGACCACACAGGAAGTCAGGTCAGCGATCGAACTGGCCAACGATCAGCTACGCGTGTACTACAGCAGCCTCCACGAGAACAAGCAGCGCAACATCCGTTTATCGAAGGGCAAGAACCCACGCCGCCACGTCAGGGGCTTGACGAGGCGGCTCACTATTACACCCGATATGTTTAGGCAATCGTAGCCCCTTCATCCCCTCCCGGATGAAGATTAGCGGGTCGTCCGAGCGCATAGCGGACGGCCCGTTTATTATCAAACAAATACACCAGGATCCGGCCCTCCTCCTACCCGGGAAGCCCCTCCCACCCACCCGTCGTCGGGCCGGAAGATAGAGCAGCCACAGCGCGGTAGTTACGCTACGGGCCGCGGCCCGTCGCCGGGGCAGGAAGGAAAAGCCCCTGCTCGTGGGTCGCCGCCCTTCGCTTATTTGCGCGCGCAGCCCTTAGTGAGTCGCGGTTGTCTTAGCGGGACCCTCCCCCCCTGGGTCTCTCTCTGGCATGGCTCTGTTGTTCTTCGCCCCCCCTCCCGCTTCCGTCCAAGCAATCAATCCTTCCAGCAGGCCACTCCTCGCAAAAGTTGTGCGGGCGGGGGGGACCGTTCTTGGGTTGCGCGCAAGTATTCAAGAAAGACGCCCTCCACGGGCGGGCCACTTCTCGGCCGGGCGCGCCGCACCCAGTGAAAGACCGTGCGCGCAACGTCCGCTCCGGGCCCCCCCGTTCCGGGCGAAGAAACACAGAAAACACACAAACACAGAATCCCCCCGCCAAGCCCAAGAGACAGGGAGGGTGCCACTACCACCCTCACGCGGCATTGCTAACGCGCCCAGCCCGCGCCGAGAGGCCCTCACATGCCCAATATCAGGCCATTGCTATGGCATTGACCGCATATATCCTCTACTCAGCTCTCCAGCGCATCCACTGCAGTAGACGCTCAGAACGGGCAGTGGATCGTTAGCAGGTTGAACCTCGTTTCCTCCGTGTAGATGATCCCGCCGATGATCGTACTTGGCTCAGCGATCCCCGCGGACATCAGGAAGGCCCCGAGCTGCTGGATCGTAGGGTAGCGCTGACAGCCCAGGGGCATGTCGCAATATGTCACTGCCCCCGGGAAGTTCTCCCACTCAGTCCGCTTCGTGATCGGCATGATCAGATGGCCTCACAGGCCGTCTCTATGATGCCCTTCGCCTGCTCAGTGAAGATCTTCCCCTCAATGATCACACTCGGAGCGCTCCCCGTCATCAGGAGAGCCGCCAGCTCCTGGATCGTTGGGTAATTCGTGCAAACGAACGGCACTCTTATCTCCGTAAGAGCGCCAGGGTATTCCTTCCGTGTCACTCGAGTTAGTATCGCCATGGGTACCTCACACCACGCAGTGCGTGTTCGTTATGTTGATCTCCGTCTCCTCCGTATAGATCTTGCCCTGCACGATGACCGAAGGCATCGCCACGCCAGCCGACATCAGCACCTTCGCGAGCTCCTGAATCGTCGGCTCCGCCACGCAGATAAACGGCTCCCTGACCTCCACGATGGCCCCGGGGTACTCCTTACGTGTTACCCTTGTAAGTATCGCCATCGTCACACCTCACGGCCGGGTATCGGAGTCTTTCAGCGCCGGCCCGGTCCTGCCGTCCCCATCCACGACTCCAACCCAGAAATTCGACGTGAACCCGGAGCTCACGGTCATCGGCAAAGTGAACACCTGCGGCGACGCCGCCGCCTGCGCACTGTACCCAGCCAACCGGCTCTGAGCGAAGTTCGGATCTCCCTGCCCGCCCTGGGGAGGTCCCTGCCACACGTACAGCGCCGCTGCAGCTCCAAGCGGTGTCGCCGTGTACACGACGCTAATGGCCGTATCCGACGTCAGCGTGACAGTCAGCGAGAGCAGCACAACCGGATCCGCGCCGGCAGGCGGATCCGTGTTCTCCGCGAGGCCCTGATCCAAAACGACCGACGTCAGGGCAACGTACATTTGATGGCCGGTCAGGTAGTACTCCTGCCCGAGCGGATCTGTCCGCGGCTTCTCAGCACCATAGATGTCCCACGCGTTCCGCTGCGCATCGGTAAGCGCCTGCCACAGCCCACTCGCCGTCGACAGGATG
>JAGMDA010000869.1 GCA_023128935.1 Candidatus Eiseniibacteriota bacterium
TTTGTTGGAGGAAGTTTTCCTTCATGTAGTACCTCATCCGTGATAATCACAAGGTGGTCAATACCGGTACCTATTACTGCAATTATACCTGCAATACTTGGAAGGTCAAGTTGCCAGCCAACTGCACTCGCAAATCCAAGAATTATGAAAACCTCACTGATGGAAGTGGCTACCATCGGTACCAATATCTCTTTCTGATGATACCTGCGGAATACAACAAATGCGACTGCAAGCAGCGATAAGAGTCCTGCTATTACAGATTGCGTCTTAAACTGCTTGCCCAGCGCTGCATCAACTTGTCCTGAACCTACAAGTTCCACATTGACAGGCAGCGCACCTGCCCGGAGATGGATCTGTAATTGTTCAGCCTGTATCTTGCTTTCCTCATCCCCGCCTGTTGAAGATTCCCATGCATATATCGGGAGATCTTTAAGCCTGTTTGCTGCACCTAAGCTTAATGGGGCACTGTAAACCAGATTGTCATCAAGATACATGTTTAGCAGGTGTGCGTTCGGATTGTCGGTTGCACCTGTTTCGATCGCGATCCTCTGAAGTGCAAGTGCACCTGATTCTTTAAGCCTGAATGGTGTGTGCCATTGACCGTCATGGAATCCCGGTACTCCTACACTTTCAATACTATCGCCATATAGAACATGTACGCTGTCATTACCAGTTGTCTGGATACGTATCTCGAATTTACCAGGTTTTTCCGCTATATCCTTTGCAGTTGCAAGATCGATCCCTGCAAAGTCAATAAGAATATAATCTTCACCAACTGTGCGAACAGGTATGTCCTTAAGTCCAAGCGAATTCAATTTATCACCCAGGATATCTTTAGTCATATCCCGTGTTTCGGTTGTAACACCATCACGGTATTTCAGGGTCCCATCCGTGTTCTTTACGATCGAACCGCCAACAGTTGCCATCAGGTCTTGCAGTTCCTGCTCGGATACGGCAGTCCTGATCTCGTATTCGGTGCTATCCGTGTAATAGATAGGCACTACCTCGGTGTTCAATGAATTTGACAAAAATGCAACGATGAGCGATTCTTTGGTGGAGTATAGCGTAACTTCCGTTTTTCCGTCATTTCGATTTCGATTTATCGTTGCCTGACCAAGCCCGAGTAGATCGATCTGCGATTGTGTAAAGTAATCGTCTGTTGTGAACGTGACAGAGGTTTGTTCATTGCTACCTACATCGATTGGAATATTGACATCAGTAACTTCTATCGATGTCCCTATCGTGGATTCAATCATTTGTTTTACAATTGCACCCGGGTCTGCATCGACCTGTGCGACAGCACCCTGAAGTTTGATCCGGAGCCATGAACCGCCTTCAAGATCAAGACCATAGTTGAGATTGGTGGTAAAACCTTCATCCGCAGAATACCATGGTTGCATTGCGAGCAATGATGCGAGAAGTGCCAGCATGAATATCCAGACACGTATGTTTTTGAAAATATTTTGATCTTCTTTAGCCTTTGCTTCATCTCCTCTCATGTTCTTCGCCTCCTTGGTGATGATCTCTCAACATACCAGCGAAGGATTCCCGTATTGAGCAGCCACGTATTCATGATATCTGCGGCAAGTCCGAAGATCAGTACAATGGAGATATCCGAGAGCAGGGAAATCTGGGGAAGTGATGGAAATATCAAATATGAATAAGTGGATACAAGGTACATCACAGTAAGTGCTGCGAGTGTGGTCGTTGTCATTGTGATACCTGTGTGCATTGCCCG
>JAGMDA010000087.1 GCA_023128935.1 Candidatus Eiseniibacteriota bacterium
CGGAAGGCGGGTTTGTGAAAGTCGATGGTCACCTGCGGACCTCTGCTGCGGATGTATATGCGATCGGAGATATCATCGGACCACCGCTACTTGCACACGTAGCCTCATCGCAAGGCGTGCATGCGGCCCGGCATGCGGCAGGTAACGATCTTCCTGAATACGATGCTCGCTGGATACCGGCGGCGGTCTTCACGCACCCGCAGGTGGCATCTGTCGGCCTGCGCGAACGCGACATGCGGGGCCAGGATGGGGAGATGGCGATAGGAAGGTTCCCCTTCAGCGCTTCAGGCAAGGCGGTTGCGGAGGGGGAGATCGCTGGGTTTGTAAAGGTGATTGTAGAGCAGAGCAGTGACCGCCTCCTCGGAGCACACGTCGTGGGGCCGGGAGCCTCGGAGCTGATTGCGGAGTTGACGATGATTGCACGATCCGCTGTGCCGGCGCGCGAGGTTCTGCAAACCCTCCACGCGCACCCCACGCTGTCTGAGTCGATTCAGGAGGCCTTCGGGGCCGCCCTGGGCGAAGGCATCCACATATGATCGAATGCAAAACCATCCACGCCCATAGTGGCGGCGCAGGCCCGGTCTCATCTTCGAAGTGGGACGGGATGGCGCTGATCCTCTCTGGACGCAGCGCCTATCGGCCAACGCGGGCGCTTCAGCAGGCGCTATGGGAGCGCAGGCGCCGGCTGGAGTTGCCCGACACGTTGATCCTGGTTGAACATGATCCGGTGATCACCATTGGCCGCCACGGCGACCCCAATAACATCCTCCTGCCTGAAAGGCAAACACCAGAGGTCGTCCACGTCGACAGGGGCGGGGAAGTGACCTACCACGGCCCGGGGCAGATCACGGCCTATTGGATCGCGGACCTGAGGGCACACGAACTTGGCGTCCGTCGTTTCGTGGCAGACCTTGAAGAAGCCGTCATTGGCACGCTCTCGGACTTCGGCATCGCTGCCTTCCGGCGCAAGGGCTTGATCGGCGTCTGGGTTCGAGCGAACCAAGGGACTGCAAAGATCGCAGCCGTGGGCGTTCGGATTGCCCGGGGAGTGAGCATCCACGGCATAGCGCTCAATGTGGGTCCTTGTCTGGACGGCTTCCGCGGGATCATTCCCTGTGGATTGCAGGAGGAGGGGGTCACCACCATGGAGTCGGCGCTCGGTGGCCCGGTGGATCAGGCGGCGGTAGGAGAGGTGTTGGTCCAGCGCTTCGGAGAAGTTTTTGCGTCGAGCTTGCGGTGCCTGCGCGATGATGGCATCCGAGTGGAGACGGATCTCAAGCGGGTCCTCGGACAACTGGAGCGCGCGGCGGCTCGCGGAGCGCGCAAGCCCAAGTGGCTCCGGATGGATCTCCCGAGCGGACGGGGCTTCGCGAGCGTGCGCCATGTTCTGCGCAGTGGGGCGCTCCGCACAGTCTGTGAGGCCGCACGCTGCCCCAACCGCCAGGAGTGTTGGAGTGCAGGCACCGCTACATTCATGATTCTGGGGAGCAGCTGCACCCGGGCGTGCCGGTTCTGTGCCATCGGGAAGGATGCGATCACGCCCCCTGATCCTGCGGAACCGTCACGAGTAGCGCATGCGGCCAAGGCCCTGGGTCTCAGGCATGTGGTCGTAACCTCCGTCACACGCGATGACCTGCCCGATGGCGGGGCGGAGCAGTTCGCGGCCGTGATCCGAGAGATCCGCAAGCGTCTGCCCGGAAGCACCGTGGAGGTATTGATCCCCGACTTTGCAGGTTCCTCAGAGGCTCTGGACCGCGTGTTCCTGGAGCGTCCCGAGATCCTGAACCATAATATTGAGACCGCCGCGCGGCTCTATCCCCCGGTCCGGCCGGGGGCCGATTACAACCGGTCCTTGGCGATCCTGCGCCGGGCTGCGGCTGCTGGATTGAGCCCAAAATCCGGTTTCATGGTGGGCTTGGGTGAGTCGGAGCGTGAGATCCTGGAACTGCTTGAGGATCTGCGCAAGGCCAGCTGCGAGCGCGTGACCATCGGGCAGTATCTGCAGCCTTGCCGCGGGTGTCTGCCTGTCAAGCGGTACTGGACCCCTGAGGAATTCCTATCCTGGCGCGAGAGAGCCCTTGAGATGGGGTTCGTGCATGTCGAGTCGGGGCCCTTGGTCAGAAGCTCCTACCGTGCCGCTATGGCCGTGGCGAATGTGTCGCGGGATTATGGTGATCTCCTGGATGGCTGATGGGCGCCCATTGGAGGCGGGCTCATGCGCGGCTTCCTCTGTGGGTACCCAGAGCTGCAAATGGACGAGAGCAAGAATCCAGTGCCCAGGTCCGATTCGGGGCTAAGGGCCCGCGCAAGAATAACTTCCC
>JAGMDA010000870.1 GCA_023128935.1 Candidatus Eiseniibacteriota bacterium
CTCACTGATTGCCTACCGTGCCCAACACGGAACGCTGCGAGGATGCCTCTTCGAGGCCCGCCGCCTCCACGCCCGACCAAACGCCCGGGTAATCCTCCGCTGCAAACCGGCCGATCTCCAACAGACCAACTTGCCGAAGCCACCGAACCTTGAGCACGCACTGTCAATCATCTGGAACCTACCCGCCCCAAACATCGACCTGACACCCAAGCCACCGCACGAAACGAGCAACCCACCCCGCTTCAAGCGAGATCAACAACCTGGTGCAAAGCACATCCTTGAAGGAACAACAGTAGGAGGCAACACCAACCCAAAATGACTGCAATCCACACAACCGTCGGCCCCCAGGCACAGCAGCCCCACAACATCCTGAGCCTGGGCGCCGGCGTTCAATCCACCACACTGCTCATGATGTCGTGCAACGGGGACCTCCCGCCGCTCGACGCCGTAATCTTCGTCGACACCGGTTGGGAAATGCTTTCAACCTACAAGCACCTTGAATGGATCCGACAACAGTGCAACCAGGCCGAGATCCCTCTCCACATCATCGACAGCGCCAACATCCACACGGACGCCCTACGCAGCTTCGTCCGAGCAAAGAACGAAAACGGACACCGCTGTACCTCAATGCCCTACCACGTCCTCTCACCCAACGGCAAACGAGGGATCCTACGCCGCCAATGCTCCAAAGAGTACAAGGTTATTCCGATCCTCCGCAAAATCCGCCAGGTCCTCGGCTATCGCCCACGACAACACTTGCCAACAAATCTCGTCAACAACTGGATCGGGATCTCGTTCAACGAACGACGCCGAGCCCGCAAGTCACCGAACTTCTGGTGCACCAACCACTATCCCTTAATCGAACAACGAATGACCAGGACCGATTGTCTGGTCTGGCTTCACTCGCACGGATATCCCCAACCCACTCGCTCATCATGCGTCGGCTGCCCGTACCACTCTGATAAAGAATGGCGCCGGATTCGAGACAACGAACTCAACTCGTGGGCCGAAGCCGTTTACCTCGACCAGGTCATCCGCAACCGCGGCGGGATCCGCGGCCAACTCTTCCTCCACCACTCATGCGCGCCACTGGCAGACGTAAACCTTGACACCGACTACGACCGGGGCCAACTGCCCCTGTTTCCACAACTCCAAACTACAACCAACTAACCCTTTTTTACCCAAGGAGACGCCATGTCCGAAGCCAGTCCTCTCGACATGCAAAAGCAGGTCGAAACCACCAACCTGAAGGCCCTCGGCGAACTGACCAATCAGCTCGTCGCCGCCTTCAATGCAGTCACCATCAACGCGTCGCAGAACTACACGACGACGATGGACGCGTTGAACAAGCAGTTGGTGAGCAACCTTGACTTTGCCAACAAAGTCATGGGTACCCGTCTGGAGATCGACCCGGTCGAAGCCGCGGCAACGTCCGTGATCCTCCAGCAAGCAGCTAAGACGGCCCAAACAACGCCGCCGGTCACGCCGTAGTGACCGCTCCCCGTGTGGCCGGTCGGCCGCGGCTGGCCGGCCACACCCTAAAAACAAAGAACCCCTGAGAAAGGAAGT
>JAGMDA010000871.1 GCA_023128935.1 Candidatus Eiseniibacteriota bacterium
GCGGGAAGGCCGCTTTCGAAATTAAATATGACGGCATGCGCATACAAATCCACAAGGAGGGCGGCAAGATAACCATTTTCACGCGAAGGCTTGATGACGTTACGAAACAGTTTCCGGAGATAGTTGATTATGCGAAGAAATGTATAACTGCCAAGAACTGCCTGATAGAAGGGGAGGTAGTCGGCATAAACCCACAGACAGGGAGGCCCTACCCGTTCCAGAAGCTCTCCAGGCGCATAAAGAGGAAGTACGACATAGAGGAGATGGCGAAAAAGATACCGGTGGAGGTGAACCTTTTTGACATAATGTACCTTGAGGGGGAAACTCTGATTGGGGTGCCGTTCAGCGAGAGGAGAAAAGAGCTGGAAAAAATCATAAAACCAGTTAAGGGCAAGTTCCAGCTTGCCGAGCAGGTTGTTACAGGGGACGTGAAAGAGGCGGAAAAACTGTTCAAAAAAGCGATAGGTATGGGCCATGAGGGCGTTATGGTCAAGAACCTGGGGGCGGCGTATACCCCCGGCTCAAGGGTAAAACACATGTACAAGGTAAAACCAGTTCAGGAGAGCCTGGATTTAGTCATAATCGGCGCGATATGGGGAGAAGGGAGGCGCTCCAAGTGGCTCGGCTCGTACATTTTGGGTGCAAAAGACCCGGAAACCGAGGAATTTATCGAGGTCGGGAAGGTTGCCACAGGGCTTACGGACGAGAATCTCCAGACGCTAACAGATATGCTTAAACCCCTTATAACCCGGGAACACGTCAACAGGGTGGAAATTAAGCCTAAATTAGTTGTGGAGGTCGGGTATGAGGAGATACAGAAATCGCCAACATACGAGTCCGGCTTTGCCTTACGATTCCCCCGGGTGGTGAATATAAGGGAGGACAAGGGGCCGGAGGACGCTACAACAACAGAGCAGATTGCAAAGCTATTCGGTAGCCAGCGCCACAAAAAGTAAAATTTGCCCTTAAAAAGTGCTACTAGCCAATGACAACAAATATATACTACTTTTTATATATTTAAAGTGTTCGCGGAGGTTTGTTTAGTATGTTGGTTAACGAAAATGCCATGAATCTACTTAAACGTATTGGCTTGAACCAATACGAGTCAAGAATATACACGTCCTTGCTGTCCTCTGGAACGCTCACTGCAGGCGAAATATCTGAGTTTGCCCATGTTCCGAGGTCAAGAGTATATGACGTTCTTACTAGCCTTGAGAAGAAAGGCTTTGCAGTTATCCAGGTCGGAAGGCCTGTACGATACCTTGCTGTTTCTCCCGAAGACGCGCTGCATCGCGTTAAGGCTAATTTTGAGGAAGAGTATAACAGCAGGCTCAACACTCTTGACAAGCTCGAAAACAACCTCCGTGAAGAACTTGAAACTATTTATGAGCAGGGAAAAGGCCTCATGGAACCAGATGACGTTATAGGTGTCCTCCGCGGAAGGGTAAACCTATACAATCACCTGAAACAGATGATTGAGTCCTCTGATGAGCGGATTGTCAAGATGACGACTGATGCGGGCGTGACCAGACTGGACAAGCACTGTAAGTCCTCGCTTGAGAACGCGAAGAAGCGAGGCGTCCAGACGAGGATTATTGCAAACGTGTCTGACAAGGCGCATAAGAACCTGAAGAGCCTGGGCAGCCATTCGGACGTCAGGAAAACAAAGATTAACGGCCGATTTTTGGTAAAGGATGGGAAAGAGGCTGTTATTATAACCTCCCCGGAAGATACTCAGCAGATGACCGGGCTTTGGATAAAGAATCCGTACCTTGCGAGCTGGCTTGAGGGTATGTTTGACCATGCCTGGGAAAAGGGCGAAAGCCTGGGCGTTTAGAAACTGATTTAATACTTGCTTTTTATATAAGAGGACATGCTCGAAAAAGTCTGCAGGGAGATTATTGAGACAGCGCTGGTTGAGGACCTTGGAAGAGTTGAGTTCGATAATTTAAAGATTAGGGCCAGCAAGAAGCATGGCTTTGGCAGGATCCCGAAGAGTTCTGAAATACTTTCATTCGCAACTGAAGATGAGCGGAAAATACTGAAGGAATTGATTGTCAGGAAGCCAAGCCGCTCCATTTCAGGCGTTTCCGTTGTGGCTGT
>JAGMDA010000872.1 GCA_023128935.1 Candidatus Eiseniibacteriota bacterium
AACACCACGGGTAACTTTTGGGTGAACCATACATGGGACCCAGGCGCAGGAAACGTTACGGATGCATGGAACGTGAGCGTAAACGGTGTGTGGTATAACAGGACATATGCATGGTATAACGAAACATACTCAGCCCATGCATGGCAGAACATCACCGTGTATGCATGGAACGAAAGCGGATTTGGGACAATGTCCGATTAACGAGATGATAAATTATGAAAATCAAAATGGTTATGGTATTATTTGTATTATTGATAGCGTTGTGTGGTCATACAAGCGGTTCATATATCATTGTTCCGGATGATTTTAGTACGATCTCTGGAGCTGTTGCGTATGCATGTGGAAACAGCACGGACATACTTGTACGGGATGGAGTATACACCGAAAATATAGTTATCCCAACTGGGTGTAATGATCTCGCTATTGTATCGGAGAATGGCAGCGACAGTACAATTATTGGGGCGGCAGCAGCCGGATCACCTGTAATTGATTTTAGTGCGAATAATAATATAACAATCGATGGGTTCACAATATACGGGGGATCTCATGGAATCGTAGTTAATTCAGGGTCACACAACACCACATTGAAAAACAATTTGATTACATTGAATTTCGAAACTGGGTTGTACATAACAGGCGACCATCCATGCCTATCAATAATCAATTGTACGTGTTCGTACAACCAATATGGGGTAGTATTGCTAAATGGTGGATGTTTGACTCTCAGTGATTTAGATTGTCTTTATAATTATGATGATGGCATAAGACTCGAAAACGCGGATTACGTTACTGTCACCGATTGCACAATTTCTTATAATACAGATGTTGGGCTTTTATTGTTTACATCAAGCGATTTCAACACAATTACAAATAATACAATAACGTATCAGGGTAATCGCGGATTAGGTATTTTAAGCGGATCTGATTATAATACAATTTATAATAACAAATTCGTGAATGGCGCAAATGGATACGACGAGGGACACAACACGTGGTACACCACCCTGCATGAAGACGTTAATATCATTGGCGGGCAGTATATCGGTGGGAATTACTACAGCAATTATATAGGAGAGGATGCAGACCATGATGGAATAGGCGACACCGTATATGCAATCGACGGCGGTAATAATGCCGACATGTTGCCACTTAGTGGAGTAGGGATGTGGGTAGTATTTGATGCCCCTAGTCACCTTATCGGTGATGATGTTAATGTGACGTACCATCTAACAGATTCAGCATTTGGTACATATAATTATTTCATAGAGGTTCGGGATGATGCAAACACTTTGTTAGAAACGTGGTCGCTTGGATACAATGAGGATTCTGGAGAGTATGAATTTGACTTACACTATGGATGGCGAACAGGGGAGTACACAGTTTATCTCTGGCGAACTCCAAAGTCGGGCGGCGGTGAAGTGCTCTTGAGTCAAGACACAATGACGGTGGGTGAACGGATGTTCATCTCAGGTATTGCTTATGATGCACAGAATAGTGTCGCGCTCAGTGATGTATCTGTAACATTTACACAAGATGGTACAGAGTTCACCGACACGACAGACGGAAGCGGATATTATGAGGTAGAGAGTTTAGATGCCGGTAAACTGACATGGATTAATGTATCTAAAGAAGAGTATACTCATAATAATTTCAGTATGACGCTGTTGGCTGCGATGGCTTACGAAATCGATTTGTACCTACTATCAGCCGAACCATACAGAGACGGGAACGCAATTGGTGGCGTGGTGACGTCATTCCCATTTCACCAAGCGATTGAATCCGCGACAGTGAGTTTAGAAAACGCAACATGGAGCGATACGATAACCACGAATGTCTTTGGATTTTACAGTTTTGGGAACATAGTCCCGGGAACATACAACATATCTGCAGCAAAAGTAGGATATGCCACCTACATACCTGACACGGTATCGATATGAAACATATAATAACAGCACTCGGACTTATTCTGCTAATGTCAGGGTTAGCGAGTGGTTATGCTTCACAGAATACGCAGATACCGAACAATCCAATTAGTATAACGGGTTGCGCGAATCACACAGTTGCTGAACATGTCCTGCTTACTATCAATTTCGGATATACTGACTTGGACAACGACACAGGTGCGTATGCGACGAATGCAACCTATGGAACGCTTAACACATCAACGGGAGTGTTCACATGGACGCCAACCGCAGCAGATAGCGGAGTATACGTTTGGAATTTCAACGTAAGTGATGGATACGGCAGTGTGGACAATTGTGATTCAACAATTACAGTTACCGACTGTGAAACTACTCCTAACATATGCAGCCCGTACCCTACAGCGCCGATCACCACCCAAAACGATGCGGTAGATATTGGTATCGGCGCAACGATTGACCAGTCGGCAAACAACCATTGGGAAATCGACAATGGAACTGGATACACCAATCTTGAATGGGATAACTCAACCGTATCCCCGATGTGGACGTTTTCACCAGCCACCTACGGTATTGGGGATTATAATCTAACGCTCACTGCACACAATGTATCAGATTTTGATTTCAATCAGTCGTACACATGGGCGATACATGTCGGAGGGAACTGGACAACTCATGATATGGTTCTGGAGCCGTATTTCACACATACTGTAATCGCGAAGGATTCCCTTACGTATGCTACGATCTCATCATTCACATCAACATTCAACGGAATAGAAAAAAGCACAACATCTGGGTCGATATCATTTGATGATATATCGTATGGATTATATTCACTTGAAGTATCCGCGACTGGACATTACTCATTAACATCAAGTGTTTTGGTTATGGATGATAGTACAACCACGGTATATATCGAAAGCACGGTTGCGGATAGTACCGACCCAGGGGCGGGCACGTATTATCCACCGCATTACGTGGAGTTTATTGTAACCAATTCAACTGGAGTATTGTATGAAGGTGTATCAGTGAGCGCAAAGTGGACAGATTCGTTGGGGGCAATCTTGCAAATGGATGATGTTACTGGCACAAATGGTGCGGCTGTGTTTAATATGACGCAGAACATTCAATACACACTTGTATTTATCCACACAGGACACGGCATCAATGAAACCCGCGTACTGTATCCAATTGGCAATCTCTACTACATCTACATCAATGAGTCG
>JAGMDA010000088.1 GCA_023128935.1 Candidatus Eiseniibacteriota bacterium
CGTTGCGGCTCCTCGGAGTAGTCCCGGCTACGCCTTCGTCACCGCGCCTCGTCCTCGACGGTGCGGTCCTCGCCGAAAATGGGAAGTTATTCTTGCGCGAGCCCTAAGAGAGCGCTCAGGGAGTGCCGAAGAGAACGGATATAAGATTATTGCGTTTTATCGTTCGCGGGTGCCCGTGCGGCACGAAGGAGGAAGGCATGGAAGAGCGTGCGGCTGCTGCAACCACAAATACCGAAGCAACCCGGGCAGGGAAATATCTGACATTCGTCCTGGCGGACGAGGTCTACGGCCTGGAGATCCTGAAGGTGCGCGAGATAATCGGGATGATGCCGATCACGGACGTGCCGCGCACGCCGGGCTATGTCCGGGGTGTAGTGAATCTGCGGGGCAAAGTGATTCCGGTGGTCGATCTGCGCTCGAAGTTCGGCATGCTGACCACGGAGGACACCGAGGAGACCTGCATCATCGTCGTAGATGTCAATGGCGTTGAAATGGGAACGCTGGTCGACAAGGTCTCCGAGGTGCTGGATATCGATGAGAGCGAAATCGAGGACGCGCCGGCTCTGGGTCTGGACGTGAACACCGACTTTATCCTTGGCATGGGCAAGGCACATGAGAAAGTCACGATCCTGCTCAACATCAGCAAGGTTCTGGGGGGCGATTCCGAGTCGCTCAGCAATGAGCTCATGTAGGGATCAGCGTTTTTATGAGGTGTCAAATTGGTTTTCCCGCGGCTGCGAGCGTGGAATGCGATGGCGATTCAAAACATAGTGTTGTGAAAGGGAGAAAGAGCCAATGAAAAGCACGTGGACCATCGGCAAGAAGCTGATCACGGCATTCCTGTCGGTTGCGGTGATCACCCTGGGCTTGGGGTTGGTGGCCTACTTCGGTACCGCCAGTAGCGACCGCTCCATCCAGGAGATTGGCGCCGTGTGCTTGCCGGGCCTGCAGAGCATGCTGGAGATCAATCGGGAGGCCAACGCAATCAAGTGCGCCCAGCGCACACTGATGAACGCAACGCTTGATACAGCGACAAGACAACGTCAGTACGGCAACATCGAGAAAGCGCACAAGGAGTGCGAGGAAGCGTGGGAGGTCCATGAAGGGCTACCGCACACTGGTCATGAGGCGGCCCTCTCGGCTCAGTTTTACTCTGCGTGGGAGGATTGGAGCAAGGAAAATGAGGCGTTTCTGCGGCTGTGCCATGAGTTCGATGAGATCGGCATTGTGAACCCGATGGATCTCTACCAAGAACTGAACGCGTTCCGGGGTGATCATTATAAATTGCAGGCCAGAGTGCTTGCCATGCTGCAGACCGGACAGACTTTCGAAGGTGGGGAAAGCGCCTCCGGCTGCGCCTTGGGTAAGTGGATGTCGGATTTCCACACAGAGAACCCCGAGCTGAAGGCTGCGCTGGTTGCGGTCAAAGGGCCGCATGACCAGTTCCACGAATGCGTGGGCAAGATCAAGGCGCTGGTCCGCAGCGGGAAAATGGATGCGGCGTACAAGCTGTTTGAGGCCGAGATGGCGCCTGCCGCCGAGGGTGTCTTTGGGGAACTAAGACGCATGCGGGCGGAGGCCTCCGAGGTCGAGCAGTTAGCCAGCCGCGCCGCGGCGCAAGCGCTCGGCCCCTGCCTTGATGCCCAGCGCAAGGCATATGACTTGCTGAATGAGGTCGTGCATATCAACGAGGATTCTGCACTTGAGGAGGTCGAGCAGGCCACGAGCCAGGCGGCCTTCCTGAAGGTCCTGAGCCTAGTGGCGATGTTGGTCGGCGTTGGCGCTGCCTTGACCCTTGGGCTCGTGATCACCCGCAGCCTGAACAAGGCGCTTACGATAATCGCCACGTCACTGGGGGATGGGGCCGAGCAGGTTACCAGTGCTTCGGCCCAGGTGTCGGCGTCGAGCCAATCCCTGGCGGAGGGCTCCAGCGAACAGGCGGCCGCAATCGAGGAGACCTCGAGTTCCATGGAGGAGATCTCCTCGACGACAAAGAACAATGCCAAGAGCGCCGGTGAAGCCAACGAGCTGATGTCAGATGTGTCCGCGCGGGTCGGCCAGGGACAGGAGTCGATGAGCAGGCTGAGCACGACGATCCAAGAGATCAAAACGTCATCTGACGAGACAGCCAAGA
This sequence comes from Candidatus Eiseniibacteriota bacterium, assembly GCA_023128935.1. Classification (GTDB taxonomy): domain Bacteria; phylum Eisenbacteria; class RBG-16-71-46; order CAIMUX01; family WJJG01; genus DAOVQB01. Next base: position 2,135 of record JAGMDA010000088.1, read on the forward strand.
TCATCAAGACCATCGATGAGATCGCCTTCCAGACGAACCTGCTGGCGCTGAACGCCGCTATCGAGGCTGCTCGGGCCGGTGAGCAGGGTCGCGGCTTTGCCGTGGTGGCTGACGAAGTCAGAAAGCTGGCCGAGCGCACCGGCAAGGCAACCGGTGAAATCACGGACATGATAAAAGGAATCCAGCAGGGTACGCAGGAAGCTGTCGCTTCCATGGAAACCGGGACCAAGGAGGTCGACACCGGCCGCGAGTTGACCGATAAGGCCGGCGCCAGCCTGACCGAGATCGTCAACATGTCGCAGAGCGTGGTGGACATGATTCAGCAGATCGCCACGGCCTCTGAGGAACAGTCCACCGCCGCCGAGCAGATATCCAAGAACGTCGAGAACGTGGCCTCGGTTGCCAAGGAGTCTGCTACCGGCGCCGAACAGGCCGCCGCGGCCGCGGAAGAGTTGAATCGTAACGCCGAGGGTCTCAAGCAAATCGTAGCCCAGTTCAAGGTTGCCGAGAATGCTTGATATGCTGACACGCCTCATTGTGCGTGGTGTACGCCCTCGTGCGCCACGTGGATACAGGGGCAGACCGGGGGGTCTGCCACCCACAGCAATGTAATGACTTGGCACAAAAAGAGACAGGTGGCCTCTGCGGCCACCTGTCTCCAAAGCTGAGGAGAGTGATTTATGACTGACATTGAGAAAAAGGGCCTGGATGAGCTGGTTCAAGTGGTGTCTTTCAAGCTGGGCCAGGAGGAATTCGGGATCGATATCCTGAAGGTTCAGGAAATCAACCGGATGGTGGAGATCACGAAAGTACCACAGGCCCCCTTCTATTGCGAAGGAATCATCAATTTGCGGGGGAAGGTTATCCCGGTGATCAATCTTCGCAAGAAATTCGAGTTGGACGATCGGGAATGGGACAAGAACACGCGCATACTGGTCTGTGACGTAAGCGGGAACGTGATCGGGATGATAGTCGACTCCGTCGACGAAGTCCT
>JAGMDA010000089.1 GCA_023128935.1 Candidatus Eiseniibacteriota bacterium
TCGAAGAACACACCTGGCGACCGGTGGAGCTGGCTGACAATGACGCGCTCGGCTCCGTTGATCACGAAGGTCCCCTTGTCGGTGATCAAGGGGATTTCTCCCAGGTAAACCTCCTGAGGTTCCATGATCTCCTTGTCGCGCTTCTTGCCGTCCACCTCTTCGCGGACGCGCAGGCGCAGCTTCACCTTGAGGGGCACGGAGTAGGTGAGATCCCTTTCCTGACACTCCTGAACCGAGTATTTCGGTTCGCCCAGGTCATAGGACACGAACTCCAGGCAGAACATCCCCCTCGAATCCTCGATGGGAAAGACAGACTTGAATACATTCTGGAGTCCCTCATCGGAGCGCTCATCCGGGCGGGAAGCTCTCTGCAAAAAACGCTCGTAGGAAGAGAGCTGAATCGCCAAGAGGTTTGGGATCTCAATGAGCGCGTCGGCTTTCTCCTTAGAGAAGCTGCGTACGGGGAGTGTGGCCGTTTCGTTCAATTTTCCTCCACCTTCGCGGCCCCTTCAGAAGGCCGTGTCAAGGTTGGCGGCCCGAACCTACCAGCCCAGGGCCCTCGTAGGGCAGGGTCCTGGGGGCATGTTCCGGGAATGCCCTGGAAGGATGCCTGAGCCGGCACGGCTTCGCTGCCGCGACCGATAAAGGCGTTCCACCAGGACGTGACCGCTTGGATCGATCATACCGGGTATCACGAGCTACTTGATTTCTACTGAAGCGCCCACATCGGTCAGCCTCGTCTTGAGATCGTCGGCTTCCTCGCGCGAGATAGCCTCCTTGACCGCCTTTGGGGCACTGTCGACGAGCTCCTTGGCCTCCTTGAGGCCGAGACTCGTGATCTGCCTGACTACCTTGATAACCTGGATCTTCTGTGAGCCTGCACCTGTTAGCACGACGTCGAACTCGGTCTGCTCCTCCTCGACAGCAGCACCTGGGGCTGCGCCCGCAACCGCCATCATGGGCGCGGCTGCGGTCACACCGAACTTCTCCTCGATCCCATCGACCAGCGCCTTGACGTCCAGCATCGTGGCCGTCTCAAGCCACTCGATCACGTTGTCCTTTGTAATCTCGGCCATCTCAATAACCTCCCTACCTCACGTCAACGGAGATGTGCCCGCGGGTTGCGCCACCATTCAGCGGCCCTCTTCCTCGGGCTCTCCCTATGAATCAGCAAGCTCGAATCTATCGCCATGACCGTGGCCCAAGACCCCGAGAAGCAAACCATGCCTCCCGGAAACCTGAGAGGTCGGTCAAACCCGGGGGGTGGTCAGGGGCTGGACGCCGGCAGATTGCCTACGAAACCCCTCCCTTCTGCTCCGCCAATGCCTGTAGCGCTCCGGCCAGATCCCGCATGGGTGAAGCAAGCTGGGAAACCAGATCCGAGAGGGGGGACTGCACGGTCCGCATGAACATCCCGAGGAGCACATCCTTCGAGGGCAGGGTGGAAATCTCCTTGACCTCGTCATTGTCAATCAGCTTGCCATCGATGACTCCGGCTCTCACCTCGGGCGCCTTGAATTCCTTCTGGAACCCTATGAGGATGCGGGCCGGTGCAACCTCATCCTCGGCACTCGTCACCAAGGCGGTCGGTCCCGCGAGGTGTGGGAGCAAGACCTCATTCCCAGTGCTCCCGATAGCCCGGCGCAACAGGGTGTTCTTGGTCACCTCGATACGCACTTTCTCTTCCCGACACCTCTTGCGAAGCTCCGAGACAACCTCCACGGTCATACCCTGTAGGTTCGCCAAGTAGGCGCACTTGGCAGAGCCAAGCACCTCCTCGAGGTTCTTGACCTTCTCGATCTTTTCTGTCCGTGTCATGCGGTTTTCTCCTCCGCGCACCTCTACTTCTTGGGAACGGCCTCGCTGGTATCCACCCGAACGCCCGGTCCCATTGTGGAAGAGAGCGTGATGCTCCTTATGTAGGTTCCCTTTGCAGCCGAGGGACGCAGCCGAACGACTTCGCCCATGAACGCTCTGATGTTCTCTTCCAGCATCGGCGTCTCGAACGAAGCCTTCCCGACGGGAACGTGTAAGTTCCCTCCCCGGTCCACGCGGAACTCGATCTTTCCACCCTTGACCTCTTTGACGGCCTTGGCCACGTCAAAGGTAACCGTTCCCGCCTTGGGGTTAGGCATCAGCCCCCTCGGACCGAGCAGTCGACCAAGTTTGCCCACCTCGGACATCATGTCCGGCGTGGCGACAACTCTGTCGAAGTCAAGAAACCCATCCTTGACCTTCTTGACAAGCTCCTCGCCTCCAAAGAAATCCGCTCCGGCTCCCTCAGCCTCCTGGAGCTTCTCGCCCTTGGCGAATACAAGCACCCTAACCTCTTTGCCCGTACCGTGCGGAAGAACCACTGTGCCGCGGACCATTTGGTCGGCATGCTTGGGGTCTACACCAAGGCGTACGGCCAGTTCGATCGTCTCGTTGAACTTCGCTTTCGCTTGGGTTCGGACGAAGTCCACCTCTGTTGCCAACGTAAGGAAATTGAGCTTAGCGCGCTCCTTCAGGGCGTTGTCATAGCGCTTCCCGTGCTTCATGCTTGTGTCCCGGCCCCTGGGGCCTCCCTCTGAGGTTGTCACCATCCGCTCCGAGGTTGCGAGTCAGGATGGGCCGCCGGCTGCGGGCCCCTGCGGGGCTCCCGGCGGTTTGCTCTTTTACTGTTCGATCTCGATCCCCATGCTGCGGGCGGTACCCTCAACCATGCTCATGGCCGCTGTGATGTCCGCCGCATTGAGGTCGACCTCCTTGAGCCTGGCAATCTCCTCAACCTGCTTGGACGTAACCTTGCCCACCTTCAGGCGGTTGGGTTCCCCTGATCCCTTTGCCAGGTTTGCTGCCTTTTTGAGCAACACCGCGGCCGGAGGTGTCTTGGTGATGAATGTAAAGCTACGGTCCTTATAGACACTGATCACCACAGGGATGATCAGGCCGCTGTCCTTTTGCGTTCGTGCGTTGAACGCTTTGCAGAACTCCATGATATTGACCTGATGGGCGCCGAGAGCAGGCCCCACAGGTGGAGCCGGGTTTGCATTGCCCGCTGCCAACTGCAATTTAATGGTTGCTACAACTTCCTTTGCCATCGAATAAGCCTCCGTTGGGTGCTTGGGCAACCGCCTTTAGATGTCAGTTACATGTACGATGTCGAGTTCAACTGCGGTCGGGCGCCCGAAGATCGAGACCATCACGCGCAGTTTTCCGCGCTCGAGGTTGATTTCGTCAACCGTACCCACAAAGTCCGCAAAGGGACCTTCGATGACCTTCACGCTTTCACCCACTTTAAAGGGCACCTCAGTAGTAACCTTCCCTACCTCGCGGACTTCTTCGCCCCGGATCCGCTGCACCTCAGCATCAGTCAGGGCGGTCGGACGCTTATCCCCGACAAAATGCGTAACACCAGGTATATTCTGCACGAGTGCTCGGATCTCGTTGTCCATTTCCATCTCAATGAGCACGTAGCTGGGAAAGGTCTTTCGCTTGGAGATGCGCTTCTTGCCCGCTTTCATCACCGCGTAGTCTTCCGTCGCCACAATGATCTCACCGAACTTTTCCTGCACCTTGGCGTATTGAATCGCGCGCTCTAGGTTGGCCTTGACCTTGTTCTCGTGCCCGGAGTACGTGTGGATCACATACCACCGTTTCGAGGAACGAACCACCTCGTCGTTCTGGGCAGGTTCCTCGTCGTTCTGGGCAGGTTCCTCGACAGGGGCTTCCACCTGCTCCTGCGCGTCCGCGTTCATGTTTTCCTCTCGCTCAACCACAGTTTTCCTGGCACCTTTCCGGCAAGTGGATTCAGCCTGCAAATACCAGTATCCGGTCCCTCACCTTCGCTCCGATGCTCTCCCGCGGAGGCGAAGCCCGGAGAAAACAAAGCTAGCCGAGGCGCATCACGAAGTTGAGCACCTTGCCAACAATCAAATCCACGACCGAAATAAAAGCCGTAATGATAAGGACTGCCACTAGGACCACCATGGTGGATGCCTTCAGCTCATCCATCTTGGGCCAGGTGACCTTCTTTGTTTCAGTTTTCACCTCCAAGAGGAAGGTCTTGATCTTATCGATGATTCCCATGCGCGTGTCTCCAAGTGCAGTCGGGTACCGACAGCTAGCGCGGCTGGCTAGCGAGTCTCCTTATGGATGGTGTGCTTCCGGTCATATGGGCAGTACTTTTTGAACTCCACGCGGTCGGGGTGGAGACGCTTGTTTTTCCTGGTTGTGTAGTTGCGGCGCTTACAGACCGTACAAGCCAGAATGATCAGATCCCGTTTGGACGCCATATCGCTCCATCCCCTCTATGCGCTCTGAGGCAGGGCGCTCTGAGGCAGGCAGGCTGCCTGCTACTCCACGATCTCCGTTACGACCCCGGCGCCGACCGTGCGGCCGCCCTCCCGGATCGCAAAACGCAGTTCCTTCTCCATCGCCACGGGCGTGTGAAGCTCCGCATCAATGGCCACGTTGTCCCCAGGCATCACCATCTCGCGCCCCTCAGGCAACGCGATCGATCCGGTCACATCCGTCGTCCGAAAATAAAACTGCGGCCGATACCCCGTGAAAAACGGCGTGTGCCGGCCTCCCTCTTCCTTACTCAATACATATACCTCTGCCTTGAACTTGTTGTGCGGTGTGATCGACTTCGGCGCCGCCAGTACCATCCCCCGCTCCAGATCCGTCTTCTCTATCCCGCGCAACAACAAACCCACATTGTCGCCCGCCTGACCAGAATCCAGAAGCTTGCGGAACATCTCAACGCCCGTCACCACGCACTCGCGCGTCTCGCGTATCCCCACACGTTCAACCTTGTTACCTACCTTCACCAACCCTCTCTCAATCCGCCCCGTGCCAACCGTCCCGCGCCCCGTGATCGAAAATACATCCTCTATCGGCATCAAAAACGGCTTGTCCAAATCCCGCACCGGTGTCGGTATGTGCGCGTCCACCGCATCCATCAATTCCCGGATGCATTGCGTCGCTTCCTCGTCATCCGGATTCTCCATCGCCTTCAGCGCACTCCCCCGAACCACCGGCAAATTATCCCCAGGAAAATCGTACTTCGTCAAAAGCTCCCGCACCTCCAGCTCCACCAAATCCAACAGCTCGGGATCATCCACCATGTCCGTCTTGTTCATGAATACCACGACGTACGGTACATTCACCTGCTTCGCCAAAAGCACGTGCTCGCGCGTCTGCGGCATCGGACCATCATCGGCACCCACTACCAATATCGTGCCGTCCATCTGCGCCGCCCCCGTTACCATGTTCTTCACGTAGTCGGCGTGACCCGGACAGTCCACGTGCGCATAGTGTCGCGCATCCGTCTCGTACTCCACGTGCGCCGTGTTGATCGTGACACCACGCTCCTTCTCCTCCGGCGCGTTGTCGATCGAATCGAACGTCCGTACCTCCGCCTGACCCTTCTTGGCTAGATGCATCGTGATTGCAGCCGTCAGCGTCGTCTTCCCATGGTCCACGTGCCCAATCGTGCCAACGTTTACGTGGGGCTTCGTCCGTTCGAACTTCTGCTTCGCCATGATCCAATGCCCTCCTTAGGGGATCATTCGACCCGAGTCGACGGGGCAAGCACACTCCGATGCGCCCTGCGACCGGTCGCCAGCCGGCCTTCCTCCTGGCTGGCCGACACCAGCCCGGAGAACCGGCTTCTTCATCATCCACATAGCCAGCGAGGCCTGTAGGGCTCTCTCAGGCTTTTCCGGGCCTTTTCAACGCTCCCGGATCCTTCCGGTGTGAGCGCCACCCTTACTGCGGAGTCGTAGGCCTGGGTGTCGGGGCGAAGGCCCGATAATTGCCTATGTACTCCGGGGTTCCCGGGGGAAGCCACTCGTGGGCTTACCTGGAGACTCCGCAGGTTTTCTCAGAATCGATAGTGCGCGAAGGCGCGGTTCGCTTCCGCCATCCTGTGCGTGTCATCACGCTTCTTGACGGAAGCGCCCTCATTCCGAGAAGCCGCGAGCAGCTCCGCGGCGATTCTCTCATCCATTGTATGTTCTGGCCGCGCTTTGGCGAACGAGATGATCCAGCGCAGCGCGAGGGCTGTTCTACGCTCGGGCTTAACCTCGATCGGAACCTGGTAGGTGGCACCTCCCACCCGGCGGGACTTGACCTCAAGATTGGGCTTCACGTTGTTCACGCCCTGCTTCAAGACCGCCAAACCATCCTGGCCCGTCTTCTCCGCCAAAATATCAATCGCGTTATAAAGAATGCCCTCCGCGGTGCTCCGCTTTCCCTTTCGCATGACGTAGTTGATAAACTTGGTCAAAAGCACACTGCCATGCTTGGGGTCAGACACGATTTCGCGCTTGGTGATTCTTGCCCTTCTCGGCATCTCTAGGCTCCCAGCCTTTGGTCAGGCAGTTAGGTTCGGATCGCTCTCTAGTGTGATCTAGTTATGCTGTTTTCTTCGGTTTCTTGGTTCCGTACTTCGAGCGGCTGTGTGCCCGCCCATCTACACCGCTGGCATCCAGGGAACCCCGGATGACGTGATAGCGCACTCCGGGAAGATCCTTCACACGGCCGCCGCGGATGAGCACGATTGAGTGCTCTTGAAGATTGTGTCCTTCCCCAGGGATATAGGATGTAACCTCGATCCCATTGGTCAGGCGGACACGTGCAACCTTGCGCATGGCCGAGTTCGGCTTCTTTGGCGTCGTGGTGTAGACCCTCGTGCATACGCCGCGCTTCTGCGGGCAGGCCTTAAGGGCAGGCGCCGAAGTCTTGCGCAGAACCTTCTTGCGCCCCTGTCGAACCAGCTGATTGAGTGTTGGCACCCTTTTTTTACTCCATACGCCGCTTGGCGACTACGGCTATTGCTTCCAAGCGCCCAGATCCTCCAGAGGGGGGATGCTGGCCCTGTTGACACAGCCACCGATTCCGATACCCACAATACGCACAAAACCGGGATTCTACCGCCCTCGAAGGACGCTGTCAACTCCCTGAATCATCTTCGACAACCTCTTCCTCCGTCACGCCCTCTCCACCTGCGGCATTCTCTGGAGCCATCAGCTCCCCCATCGCCGGCAGGCGCTGCAGGATGGGCGGTAGCTCCAGGAGTAGCTCGTCCTCATCCTCCTCGGGCTCGACATCGAGCGGCACTACCTTCAGGCGCCGCAGCAGCGGCATTCCGGTGCCCGCTGGAATGAGCTGCCCGATGGCCACATTCTCCTTCAGCCCTAGCAGGGGATCCACACTCCCGTGGATCGAGGCCTCCGTCAAGATGCGGGTAGTCTCCTGGAAGGATGCAGCTGCGACGAAGCTCTGCGTGGACAGCGAAGCCTTCGTAATCCCAAGCAGCAATGGAGTATAGCGAGCTGGTTCTCCACCCTCTGAGACGACCGCGGCCTGCTCATCCTTGAGGATCCTTTTGTCCACAAGCTCACCCTCCAGGAAGCGAGTGTCTCCGGGGTCCTCAATCCGCACTTTCTGGAGCATCTGGCGCACAATGATCTCGATGTGCTTGTCATCAATTGGCACGCCTTGAGGGCGATAGACCTCCTGGACCTGATCCACCAGGTATTCCTGTACCTCCTTGATCCCCCGCACACGGAGGATGTCATGGGGATTGACGGCGCCGTCGGTCAAGGGCTGCCCCGCTGTGACGATATCCCCCTCCTGAACATAGAGATGCTTCCCGTGTGGGATCAGGTACTCGCGCTCATCAGTGCCGTCCTCGGATGCCACGACCACCTTACGCATGCCACGGGTCAATTTGCCCAGCTTGATCGTCCCTTCGATCTCGCTAATCGTGGCCTGATCCTTGGGCCGGCGGGCTTCGAAGAGTTCCGAAACCCGCGGTAGCCCGGCGGTGATGTCCCTCGTCTTCCCAGAAGCCCTGCGCAGAGTAGCCAAGATATCTCCGGCCTCTACTTTCTGGCCATCGCGAACGATCAGCCTGGCTCCGGTCGGTACCGCGATGCGCTGAGTCTTGCCGCCCTTGATCGGAATCACGTCGATGTGCGGGTGGAGTCGCTTCTCACGATCTTCTACAATGACTAACTCGCGCTTGCTGGTGGTCTCATCCACTTGATCCTTCAGTGTGACCTTCTCCTTGATGTCCACGAAGCGGATCTTCCCGCTGACGGTCGAGATAATCGGGACATTGTAGGTATCCCACTCGAACAGCACCTGATCCTTGACCACCTTGGCCTTGTCGGCCACCTTCATCGTGGTCCCGTAGCCAGGCTGGAAGCGGTCGATTACGCGTTGCTCGGCATCTAACAGCTCCACTTCGCCCCGCCGGGCCACGTTAATTAATGCCCCATCCTTCTTCTTGATCACATTCAGCTTCACGTAACGAATCTTACCTTCACGGCGGGCACGAACGAGGGCTGATTCGACCACGAGGGCCGCAGTACCCCCAATGTGGAAGGTTCGCAGTGTGAGCTGAGTCCCCGGCTCGCCGATGCTTTGAGCAGCAATCACTCCAACAGCCTCGCCCTGACTCACCATGGTTCCGCTGGACAAATCGCGCCCGTAGCACTTGGCGCAGACGCCCCGTTTCGATTCGCAGGTCAATACACTGCGGATCATCACCCGGTCGATGCCGGCCTTCTCGATCCGCTCGGCAATGCCCTCGTCGATCTGCTCGCCCGACTCTACAATCAGCTCGTCGGTTTGCGGATCACGGATATCGTCTACTGTGGTCCGTCCGAGGATGCGATCTCGGAGGGGCTCAACGACCTGCTCGCCATCCTTGAGCGCACCACGCTCAATGCCGCGTATCGTCTCGCAGTTGAACTCGGTGATGATGACATCCTGGGCCACATCGACCAGCCGGCGCGTTAGGTACCCTGCATCGGCGGTCTTGAGCGCAGTGTCGGCCAAACCCTTGCGGGCCCCGTGCGTGGAGATGAAGTACTCGAGAACCGTCAGGCCTTCCTTGAAATTGCGCAAGACAGGCTGCTCGATCACCTCGCCGGCCCCCCCAGTCAGCCTCTTCTTAGGCTTAGCCATCAGGCCACGCATACCGGCCAGCTGGCGGATCTGCTCCCTGCTGCCACGAGCACCGGAATCGGCCATCAGCCAGATCGGATTAAAGCCCTGGTCGATGCTGCGCAGCCCCTCCATGGCGACATCCTCAATATCGTTTCTCACCCGAGTCCAGGTCTCCACCACACGGTTCTGGCGCTCGCGCTCGGTAATCTTCTGCAAACGGTGCTCCCGGTTGATCTTCTCCACCTCTTTCTCGGCAGCGGCGATGATCACCGGCTTACGTTCCGGAACTACGATGTCGTCAATGCCAACAGAGATACCGGCCTTCGTGGCATAGGTGAAGCCGATGTCCTTCAGTTCATCCAGGAACAGGGCGGTCCGCACTTTGCCAAGCTCACGGTAGCACTGGGCCACAAGCACCCTGAGGCGCTTGATGCCAAGGGTCTCGTTGACAAAACCCAGTTC
>JAGMDA010000009.1 GCA_023128935.1 Candidatus Eiseniibacteriota bacterium
GGTCTTGTTGTCATAGATAGTAGTACCGGTGTCTTTATCCCAAATCTTGATTCGGAACGTGTCGATGTCGGCATCAGTTGCGGAGAGCATAAAACCGTAGTTGCCGGCGCCGTTGATTGTACCGGTACCCTTGTACATAGCCTTTTGCCCGCCGGTAATCACCAGCCAGTCGTAACTGCTGCTGTGGAAGTTCAGGTCAGCGACCTTGAACTGGAACTCGGTCTGGCCAGTCGGGACCGAGGCACCCTTCTTGTACTTGGAAACGAACCCGAAGGTCGCCTTGCCGGTGGGATCGAACGGTGCAACCGGCTCGAAGTCATAGGTGACCGCGTCGCCACAAACGCTGATTGTCAGAGCGTCGACTGCACCAATAAAGGATGGGTTCCACGAGCCAAGGTTGACGCCGAAGCTGCCCTGCAGATTGCTTGGGTCCGGAGCTTTAGAAGAGTTGATAGGGGAATCGGGGTCTTCAAGTATTCTGGCGTCCGGATTTGCGGCCACAATGTCCGACCACGGTACCGCGGGTGACCTCGTTAAAGCCCCAGGAATAGAATGTGACGACCACCAAAGGGCGTCACCGCCTTGGTACGCGTCCTGGAATTGCCAGTTATCCAATTCGGGTACAACTCCATTGAGGTAGGGTTCGTACACCAGATAGGTATCCACCACATCATCGCTGTCCACGTCGACCCTAAGGTTTATCGCAGGCAATACCCCCCCCCACGCAATAGAACTGCTGGAGCGATACGTCTGATAGTTCATCCCATCAATCTCACGCAACAGAGTGTCGTGGTATGCATCGGTGAGGAGTTGGACTTTGTCATCATTGCTGCCTGTGGTGGTCATTTCGAAGCTCCCCGTTCCGAGCGGCGGATTTCCAGGACCCTCGATGAATGTACCCGTGCCGGCGGCGCGAGTATCCGCTACGAACCAGTCGACACCAACGTTGGCTTCGGTGACGACGACAGTGTCGCTCGGCATGTATGCTCCCGAAGGCGAGTTGATCCAGCCACCACCGGTAACGAAGCCCGCCGAAGGATCGTAGACAGCAAGGAGTGCTTCAGCTACTAGGCACCCTGCGGCGCGGGCTTTGACGGCGTAAACTCCAACATCGAGCCCGATAGGCAGCGTGGCAACGCCGTTTGCATCAGTAGTGGCACTGTCAACCAAGGCGTCGTCAACGTAGAAGGAGACGTTGGCACCCATTGCCCCATCAGTGGAATCGCTGAGTGTTGCTTTGAGAACGACCGGGGTTGTGCTGGCGAAGAGTGTATCCCCAGTGTATGTCAATCCTGTGAGCCACGGGCAGTAATCCACATTATCGCTCACCGCATCCCCGATCCCGTCCGCGTTCATCTCAGTAGTGGGGACCGCGGTGCAGGGCGGAACCTCCGTGGTGCCAATGGGATCGTATGGCCCGCTGGCATCGCCCCACCAGTTGTTCTCGGCCATTACGAGAACGGTTGAATAGTTGTAAACTCCATATCCAGTGTTGCCATAGATACAGTTGTGATACAACTTTATGTTTGAAGGAGTACCATCGATTCCAACACCATGGCCGGTTCCACTGTATCCACCCCATGACCCATCATTGTTGTAGATAGTATTGTCGTAAGCCTCTACATTAGACGGGCCGTCTTTGAGGCTCAGAGCACCTACCGACCAACCCTCAGCTGCTACGTTGGTGATGGTATTTCCCGAAATGGTTGCCCCATCGCTTGCACAAAAGGTAATTCCGCCCTCTCGTGCACCATCCACAGTGTTGTTGGTGATGGTTGCATTATCTGAGGGGCCGAGACCCATCCAGCATTTTCCGACCCAGATACCATGGTCTCCTGAATTGATGACCGTGTTTCCTGTAATTGTGGCATTATCACAGTCCCGAGCAATGAACATCCCATCGCCGAGGTTGTTCTGAATGAGACAGTTGCGAATGGTCAAGTTCTGGTTGACAAGCGCGTACATCGGGTAGCAGTTATTCTGCGACCTGACGTTCTCGACCACGCCGCCGCTGTAGTAGATATAGCCTTCAGCCGGCGTGTCGTGAGCATAGTCGCGGAACAGGACCCCGTAACCCCAATAGCCAGGCGCACCAAAGTTCTGAACCGTAAGGTTCTTGATGGTGACATTGTTGGCTGTGACATGGATGCCCTTGGCCCACGCAATGGTGCTGGTGCCCGTACCGTCAAGGATGACGCCGTCACGGCTTTCACCAATCAGGGTCAAGTTATCTGTGGTGATTCTGACAAATGGGCTACTTATAGCGCTGTAGGTTCCGTTGGCCACATTGACGGTGCTGCCAGCCACGGCATCGATACCCTCCTGAATAGTGGCGAAGGCATCATAGCCAAAGGTGTGTCCGTCTGCTGGGTCGCCTGGGCTGAGACCAGCCCAATCGTCATCAACCCAGACCTGAGATGGAGGAGGAGCCTGATGAATATTCACTATATCAGATTCGCCAATGTGCCCCATTGCAGATGGGTTAATGCGTATCTTCGTATCGCCTGGGCTCGTACAGACTACTTCCCAAGTAAGATACGCAGAGCTTTCCGCTTCTAAACCGGGGGGAGGCCAGCCAGGACCAAGGTTCTTATGCCGCGTCTCGCCCTCAGCAAAGGAGAGGCCAGAAAAAAGCACGCAATCAACGTCCACATAGTAAGCAAAGGCGTCGCCCTCGTTGTAAAGCGTGACTTCCACAGTAAAAGTGGTACCCACATCTATCCATTCCCCTTCCTCAGGAGATGTAATCTC
>JAGMDA010000090.1 GCA_023128935.1 Candidatus Eiseniibacteriota bacterium
TATATGAGCCATTGTGAATGGCGAAGCAGGAATTATCAGAGGTGGACTGGAATAGCTCGCCATCGACAACCGCCCAAGATCCATTGGTGAAGGTCCATCCGTCGGGATTCCCGTCGTCAAAATCGTCAAAGATAAATCCGTCGAGGATCATGCGCGGAAGGCTGCTGCAGATGCCGCCTGGGGCTACAAAATCGAAGAGCAGATCATGCCCTGCCATATCACTATCAAAGACCAACTTCAGTGGCAGGCCGTCGTGCCGCGTGGCTGCGGCGGGCACAGTGACATCGTCAAGGTCGAGTTCCGTCGCGGTCGGCTGATCCCCCACGGGCCCATCGCCGCCGGCGGAGCCATCGGAGTTCCAAAGGCAGACCAAGGGACGGCCAGCCCAGACCTCTGCAATGAGGTTGGGGCCACACCAATGCCCGATGAGCTTGTCGAGGGTCTGCTGAGTGGCATCCTTGGGGTAGAGTTCCAGATGGACGTCGGGGGCGGCCGGGCCGGAGGTCACATAGCCAGGACAAGCTGCGTCGATCGCGCATGGCAGGCACTCGGTCGAGGCGGCTGCCTCAGGGGAGAAGGTGCTTTCGTTGGGCGGGTCGCAGCCGTCAATGACGGTGACGACGGCGGCGTAGCCCTGGCAAAGGTTGAGTCCGGTCAGGGAGACGCGGCAAGTGTCACCGGACGTGATCGCCGCGGCCTGGAAGGTAATCGGGGACGCGCCCTGCGTGGCGCCGACCCCAGTATAGGGAGGCCCTGGATCGATGTCATAGAAGACGCGATAGCCATAGAGATCGCAGTCGGTTTGATTCGCGGGCCAGGCCAGATCAACGCGCTGGTCCATTCCCGTCATACGCAAGAAGCTCGCCGCAACCGGGATATCCGGGTCGCAGGGTTCCGAGGTATTGATCGCCACTTCGTTGGATGGAAGCAGATCACCGAGATGAGGACAGACATCCGCGCAAGCGACGTTGATGTAGTATGTAATGCAGGTTTGGAGGCCGCTCAGAGTATAGGTTGTGTCCGTGCCAGCGACGTCGACGAAGTTGGTGTATGTCTGCGAAGAGGTGTCATAGTAGATCCTGCTCCCGCTGATCTCCCCCAGCGGGAGGGGCGAACCATCCGCTCTATGAGTGGGAAGGGCCCAGGTGACGTGGATCTGGCCAGTGACTTCCGTGAGCGACGCCAAAACGGTTCCAACATAGTCGGGCGCTAAGGGGCGCGAAGCGTTGATCTCGGAACTTGCGGCGCTCTCATTTGCACAGGCCGCTGCTGTAACGATGTAGTAGTACTGCGTACAGGTAACCGGGCTGTCATCCACGAACCAGTTCTGAACCTCAGCTGTCGCGAGGTATGTTGCCACAGATGGGGTAACGCCGGGTCCCGTATCCCGGTAGACATGGTAGTCAACGGGAGTAGTGATGTTTGTCCCGTTCGTGTAGAGGCTGACGATGCTCCAGTCCAGGCGGATACCCGCTGCACCGTCTGCGGTCCAGGTAAGGCCCGTCGGGGCCTGCGGAAAGAGAGAGCTGGAAAGATAGATATTGTCCATCCCCATGTGGCTCTCGACGCCGGAGCGGCTTGTGCAGGTCACGCCCAAGTAGTATGTCTGGCCACTCGTCAGGCCAGGCACCGTCCATTGGTTAATTGTCCGCGCGATGCGGCTAAAGAGGGACATCGTGTCGGGTTGCGTGCCGAAGTAGACAGTGAAGTGACTGATGTCAGAAAAGGCGAGTGGAGTGCCGTCGGTATTCGTGGCAGGTGTGGTCCATGGCACGGTTACGCTCTCGCAGTTCGGGCTGTTTAGGGGGCCGACAATAGGTGTGGAGGGCCGGCTGCGGCTGGGCGTCAAGGGCAGGTTGCGCGGGTAGATGGTCGTGCTCAGGGTCTCCTCGGTGTAGGTGCCGGTGACCTTGTGGGCGCGAGGCTCCACAGCGGTAACCTCGATGAGGGCTTCGCCGATCAGCTCCGGTTGCGGAACGGGGTTGGCGAGTTCGACCCCGGCGCCGTTGAAGTAACGGAAGCTGAGACCGCCCACCTTGATACCGTAGGACTGGGGCTCGCTGAAGACGGGAATGCCCCCGGAGTCTGCTACGGTCTTCATGAGGACCGTATCGTTCGGGTTGGGTGTGTCCGGATCGCCTGCACTGCTGAGGAAGTAGGTGATGGATTCAGCCCCGGAGAGAGAGGGGATGATATCGGCAACGAAGACGACGGAGTCAGGACCGGCGTAGGTGATCGATGGCTGAGTGGGGTCCTTACCATAGCTAACATGCCGGAAATCCTCAGCAAGCGCCTCGATGGCGGTCCGGGAGTTCTGCTGCATTTCGAGAGTGGCCTTCTGGCGCTCGTAGCTATCGCGGCTGGTCATGAGCACCTGGTAGAGACCAAAGGAGACGATCGCCAGAATGGTGACCGCGACCATCATCTCGACCAGGGTGAATCCCCCGGCGCATTTGCAGTGGTTGCGCGGACGCTGGCTTCTCATGATCTGCATCTCCCTTCAATAGGCCCTCGGGAACGGCGCCGGCGACAGCTGTGGTGATGTGTCCACAAGGTTGGCGTCGCAGGCCGCTACTAAGAGCGCACCCTGATTCTGCCCGTGCGCACAAGGCTCACCCGCGTTGAGTCACCACAGTCGTTGAAGAATGTGATGATGGCTGGTGCATCCTGGGCAAGAACGGTGCCCTGCGGCTCGATCACGATGTCGTTGTTACTCATTTGCCCACCGGCGCTGACGAGCATGGTTAGATTGGGGCGAAACGTCAGCGTGTCAGCGGGATCGGGAACCCATGCTCCCGCCTCCCTTTTCTCCACAAGGCAGTACAGCCCCGCCGGGTCGACGGTCACGCGGTACTGGGTGCGCTTGGCTATCGCTTTTTGGCGTGCCAGGGAGATGGTTCTCTGAAGGTCATAGGCCGCTGTCTCAACACTGTCCCGGCGCCCCATGTTCAGGAAGCTGGGCAGGGCCACGGTGACGAGGATGCCCGCGATGCCGAGGACCACCATCAGTTCACTCATGCTGAAGCCGGCGCACCCGCTGTGGCCTGTATGCGGCAGCGGAGCGTGCGATGTTTCCTGGAAGAGTTCTCGTGTCATGGCTGCTCCACTCCGCTTGCTAGGGTAGGTAAGTTGCCAGGGCCGCTTCTGTCTCGAAGATCTCTGTCCAGCTCACGTCCTTCCAGAGATTCAGTGGCACCGGGAAGCAGGGCGGCGGGAAATCGGTGATGTCCATATCATAGTTGTACCGGCGTGTCGGGCCGGACGCGCTGGCGAGCACGCTGCCGCTGTTCCAAGGCCGGGCGCTGCCGCCGTCATCCGTGATGATCGGGCCACTGATATTGAGGACCCAGGTGTTTGCGTCGATGTTCAACTCATCCCAGCCCGATCCCGGGGTGGGGTCGTTGTTGAATGGGGTTTCGCCGGAGATGCCGTCCAAGTCGAGGTCGAGGGGCCCGGGACCTGAGACTGGGTGGCTGGCGAGGTCCGTCGCATCTATGCAGCGCCAATTCTCAGTGCAAGACATGAGGGCCGCATCGATCTGCAGAACGCGCGGTGTGAACTTTGAGAGGTAGACATAGTCGAAAGCGATGAGCCCCACGTTCACCGGGTCTCCGCAGTTGTTGGGCAGACCGGTTACTGGGTCGAAACCGGTGTGGCCGGTTACGATGGGGTTCGTGATAACTATGTCGTCAGTGGCGAAGATGGAAAGGCAGCGGGCGCTCTGCCCGTCGAGAGTGCCTTCAACGGGTGCGTCAGCCTCGAAGAAGATCACGCCATTGAACTCGCGGTATGTAAGAGCTGACCCGGTGAGAGTATTCGTGACAGGTACTCCACTATACAGAATGGTCGAATCTCCGGGGGTGGTGATGTCATCATAGTAGTTAAAAAGGCTGAGATTGAGAGTGCCGGCGCCGATGCTCAGTGGATCCACGCCGCCGGCGATGTTGAAGTAGATGCCGACCTCCCCGATGCCTTCGCAGTCGCACTCGCTGTGAATGCCTTTGGCGATATTGCGCATGACGTTGAAATCGGCGGAGTTGCCAAGGTCAATCTGATCAGCGTCGGTGACATAGCCGCGGTGGAAGATGCCGGAGCCGGCGTTCGGGATATCCCCCACAGCCGCCACGAACTCCAGGAACTGAACGGCGCTGGCACCACAGCCCACGGGCACGCCGAGGTCGCCCCCCACATAGACCTCACCTGTGAGGACCGCGCCGCAGCCGTAGCCGGTTCCCGCGGCCGAAACGAAACGGGCATATTTAAGGAAGCTGTCGTGAACGATCTCACATTTAACTCGCCGAGTGGTCCCCGCATAGCGACCCTCGCCTACGATGGTGTAGCCATTGGCGCGGTAGGCAGCGATGCCCAAGCCGGTAATGTCGCTGGCCTCGCCCAAGATCTCATACTCGCCGCCCCAGGAAAGTGTGTCGGAGAGGCCGAAATCGGGCCGCCCGTCGCTGTCCATGTCACCCATGGTGATCGTCATGTCTTGGATGGCCCGTTTGGCGAAGGCCAGACCGGTCTCTGCAGCGGCTAGGGCCTGCATACTATCGCGATAGTAGCCGGACGTCCGGCGTTCGGCGACGGAGGTCAGCACCAGTGTGGTTCCGATCAGCGAAAGCGCGCCCATGACCAGTAATGCCAATAGGAGCGCCGAGCCGCGTTGACGATCCGACCCGGCTGGGGCAATCGCGGTGTGTTCGCGACTAGTCGCTTGTATGTTCCGGATCCGGTTAGTGGCGGTCATGCTCTCCTCCTGGTCAGATGCCCATCTTGGATATCGAGAAGCGCATCTCCAGCGCCTGGGTATGCCCGTCTTCCAGCCAGGAGATCGTGATCAGAATGGTCAACATGCCGTCGCTAATCTCCGGGTCCTGGGCATCGTCGAAGACTTCGACCGTGCCCCGGCCTGCGCTCCCCAGACCCTCTGTCACGTGCGTGGCCCAGATTTGGCAAGGCGTGGGGATGGATCCGGGATCGTCGGTGTCCACATTGTCGAAGATAGACACTATGTCGTCGTAGTTATCGCTGAGGATCTTCTCCCGGATCTCTTGGGAGAGGGAGACGGCCATGGTTTCCTCTCTGCCGTAGGAAGCGTGATGCTGGGCGAAGACGAAAAGGCGGCCTGCAGCCATGATCCCAATGCCAAGAACCGCCAAAGCGATCATCAGCTCGACTAGGGTAAAGCCGGCTGTGGCGTTCGTCGGCAATGTCCGTGGCAATGTCCGTCTGAGGCTCGCGAGTTTCATGGCTTCCCCCGCATCTCTGCTGATGCCTTCACGTCTCATGCATCAGCCCTCATCTATGCCTGGCGCCCGCGCGCGGGCCACAAGAGCGTTCTGCGCCACGGAAGCAACCAGCAGGAGCCATTCCCCGGGGTGTCTTTGGAGGTGAATTGCGAGCGTTGATCTAGTAACCTCTGTTAATTGATCCGATTAGAGATGCAGGCCGGCTGGCGGGTAACGGCCACCCGTGAGCAAGGTGGCTGAGAACATGCAGCGATCTTGCAGCCTGCATGATTGATGTGCAGGATGCAAAGTGACCTCTCTGGCCCTGGGAAAGGCGGAGCGTTGCGCGTTTGAAGTAGGCCCCGGATCTGCTAGGGTCCTCCGGGTGAGATCGGCGGAGCCAGAGAACGCATGACCGAGGGCAATGCCATGTTCGGGATCGGGACGCAGGAGATTCTGGTCATTCTCCTCGTGATGCTGCTCCTCTTCGGTGGAAAGCGGATCCCTGAGCTGGCCCGGATCCTGGGAAAGGGTATGGGTGACTTCCGGCGAGCTGCACGTGATGTCCAACGCGAGATCGATCTCGAGATCCTGAAGGAGCCCGTGGGCCGAGTAGAGCAAGAATCGCGTTCAAAGCGCTCCGGGAAGAAGAAACCGCCGGCTGCAGCCCAAGGCAACTCCGCCGGCACCGTCGGGCCCGGGGCCTCTGAGAAGCGGGGCTCCGGCGACACACTATGAGAATTGTCGCTGGGCGGTGGCGTGGCAAACGACTGGATGTAGGACGGGGGTGCGGGCAGCGCCCCACACAGGAAAGGGTTCGGGAAGCCATCTTCTCCCGGCTCGGTGAGTGTGTGCCGGGTGCGGTGGTTTTGGATCTCTTTGCAGGGACGGGGGCTCTCGGCTTGGAGGCCCTTAGCAGAGGCGCTGTGCAGGCGACATTTGTAGAGAAATCGCCCGCGGCAATCATGGCGCTCAAGCGCAACATCAGGGCCCTGAAAGCCGGTTCGCTCTGCCGAGTCGTGGAAGGAGATGCTTTCCGGTTCTTGACTGGCCAGCTTGGGCGGGTCGACAGTGTCACGTTGCTCTTCGCCGATCCCCCGTATGGGGAGCTGGCGGCGTCTCTGGCTGGATGTCTTGAGAGGGCAACGGGCTTAACGTGGGGTTCAGGTGCGGTCCGTGTGATCGAGTGCTCTAAGCGGGACCCGGTGTGGCCATCGCAGGTCCAGTGGCGCCCATGGTCTGTGAAGGAGTATGGGGAGACGCGGGTCTTTATCGAGGAAAGGGAAATATAGCCATGGGACCGGGGCGCAAGCCGGCCGGCAGGGTGGGCATCTTTCCGGGAACCTTTGATCCCATCACCCTGGGCCATATAGATATCGCCAGCCGGGCATTCCATTTCTGCGACGATCTGATCATGGCGGTGGCCCATGCGCACCACAAGCAGACCCTCTTTACAATCAAGGAGCGAGTGGCCTTCATTGAGGATGCCCTGCCCGTGAGACTGCGAGAGCATGTGAGGGTCAAGCCGTTCAAGGGTTTGCTGGTGGAGTTTGCCAAGCGCGAGAGCGTGCAGATTGCAATTAGGGGCCTGCGGGTGATCTCTGATTTCGAGTATGAATTCCAGATGGCGCTCATGAACAAGCGCCTGTGGCCAAACATCGAAACGGTATTCCTGATGCCTGGCGAGGAGTTCATTTACCTGAATTCCACTGTGGTCAAGGAGGTTGCGCGCTGCGGCGGACCCACGGCGGATCTTGTGCCCCCCAACGTGGACAAGGCGCTGCGTGATCGCTTCCAGCTGGGGGGGGAGTGAATGCCGACCTATGTATACGAGTGCACGAAATGCGGGCATCGATTCGAACTGCTCCAGAGCATCACTGATCCACCGCGGCGGCGCTGCCCGGAATGCCATGGCGCTGTCAAGAGGCTGGTGATGCCGGGGGGTGGCTTGATTTTCAAGGGGAGCGGTTTCTATATCACCGACTATCGGAACAAGGAAACCCGCGAAAGGCAGCGCCGCGAGGAGAGGGGAAAATCATCGGAATCCTCAAAGCCGGGGGCCGCTGAGCCAGCCGGGACAAAGTCCGCGCAAGCGGGCCACGCGGAGCAGAAGGATCGCAAACAGAGGGGAGAGAAGTCGAGGTCAGCCCGCTCGGGCGATCACGCTGATTAGCATCGCCAGGGCGGATAATGCTTGTAACGACGGATTGCGGGCTGGCCCGCAGGACCTTGCCATGTTTGTTGATGAGTGCACAATCCGGGTTGTGGGTGGATGCGGGGGGAATGGCTGCGTGTCGTTCCGACGGGAGAAGTTCATCCCGCGTGGTGGACCCGATGGCGGCGACGGCGGCGACGGTGGCAGTGTTTTGCTGAGAGTGAACCAGCACATGCGAACGCTCAACCATTTGAGGCACACGCCCCAGTTCCGTGCCGGTGCGGGCAGGCCCGGGCTGGGCAAGCAGATGTCCGGTGGGCGTGGGCAGCGGGTCTACGTTGAGGTTCCGCCGGGGACAATGGTCACGGACGCAGAGACAGGGGAGCAGATCGCGGATGCCATCGAAGCGGGGAGTGAGATCATATTGGCTCGCGGTGGTCGGAGGGGGGTGGGGAACGTGCATTTCAAGAGCAGCGTTCGTCGCGCGCCTCGGATCGCCACCAAGGGAAAGCCGGGAGAGCAGCGTCGGCCGAGACTGACGCTCAAGCTGCTGGCCGACATCGGTCTGGTGGGGCGGCCAAATGCCGGGAAGTCGACATTACTGGCACGGTTGTCCAATGCGCGACCCAAGATTGCCGACTATCCCTTCACGACGCTGGCGCCGGTCCTCGGAATTGTCCCGGTGGGGGAGTACTCATCGCTGGTGTTGGCAGATCTACCGGGATTGATCGAGGGTGCTGCGGATGGCAAGGGGTTGGGGCAGCGCTTCCTGCGGCACATTGAACGCACCCGGTTATTGCTGGTCTTGATCGAATCGATTGACACTGATCCCGAGTCCACCTACTCGGTTCTCCGGCGGGAGCTTGAGGGATGGAGCCAACAGCTTGGGTCCAAGCAGCACGTGGTTTGCTATACGAAGGCTGAGCTGCTCACTGACCAGCAGCGTGAGCGGTTGCCTCAATTGGGTCCTACTCCCCCGCTGCTGATCTCGTCTCACACGGGGATGGGGATCCGCAGGCTGCTGGGAGTGTTGGATAAGCGCGTACTTGAGTTGGAGGACCGCGAGGTCGTTCTGGACAGCCAGGCGGTCAGTGTTCAGGAAAGGCAGCCAGTCACTGCGCGACCCTGGCCCCACCGGTGGGTGCTTCCCCGGCGGCCGGCTGTTCGCGTGCCTGGTGAAGGGGAGCAGGAGGGAGAAGCGTGAGTGAGAGAAGGGATGGGCCCAGTCGCCCCGCTTGGCGAAGACGAAGCGTGGAAGGAGGCCATATGGAAGAGGCGCGTCGCTATATCGACCGGATGCGTACGAGGCCTGCTGAGGAGGCCGTGCCAAAGCTGATGGAATTCCTCCGCGATGAGTCCTGGTACCTGCGCGAGAGGGCAGGGGATGCCCTCGCGCAATTCGGCCGCGATGCAGCCCCTGCGGTTGAGGAACTGACAGCTGAGGGGCTCTGGTACGCGCGCGCAGCGGCGCTCCAGGTGCTTGGGAAGATTGCCGAACCGCATTCTCTCTGCCTGGTCGTGGGATTCCTGGATGATAGTAATCGCACCACGATGGAAGAAGCTGGCCGGGCCCTGTTGGGCTACTGCAAGAGGGACCGTGCCCTGGCTGTGGCCAAGATCCTGCACGGGCGGGGGAGCGCTTTCCGGGAGCGAGTTCTGGTGATGCTGAAACGTCTGGATCCAGACGGAGAGGCACGCCTGCGCCGGCTGATGCAGGCTGACGAGTTCATGGGTCCGGAGGGGAATCTGGAACCCGTCGATGAGCACCGGCTCGCCGATGCGGTCTCGGACGAGCGCTGGGGGATCTCCTGGAGCGCCCTGGGCACCACGACAGAGTCGCTTCCCGAGCCCCCGGAGAACCTGATCCGGTACTTGAGGGGCAGCGCGACGCCGTAGGCGCAGTGGCACCACACAGGATGATGGCACAGAACAATCAGAGTTGGGACGGTTCTAAAGGCGCCTCCGCGACCGCCAGGCATCGCAGCCCGGCGGGCATGCGATGGGTGGCCTCAACGGCGGCGGACTACCCCGAGCGCCTGCGTGGAATCCCAGATGGGCCGCGGGGCATCTGGCTGCGCAGCGCGCTATGCCGATCCGATCTTATCGCCAGTGTCTGGGACCGGCCGGCCGTTGCGATCGTTGGGACGCGCGGGGCCAGTGCTGCTGGCTTGGAGATCTCGCGGACCATTGCCTGGGGCCTGGCTCGCGCCGGGATCCTAGTGGTCAGCGGGTTGGCGCGTGGAGTCGATGCCGCCGCTCACGAGGGAGCCCTGCTGGCTGACGGCTCTACGGTGGCCGTCTTGGCCTGCGGGCTCGATCAGTGCTATCCATCCGAACACACCTCCATGGCTGAGGAGATCACGTGCTCGGGGGCATTGCTGTCGGAGTGGCCGTCTGGCACCCCTCCCGTGGGGTGGCGCTTTCCGCGCAGGAATCGTCTCATCAGTGGCCTGGCCGATATCGTGGTTCTGGTCGAGGCCAATGTGCGCAGTGGTGCCCTCCATACGGTTCGCTTCGCGATAGATCAGGGGCGGGAGGTCATGGCCGTGCCGCGCGACCCGGTTTTTCCGGGAAGCGTGCTACCCAATCGTTTGATCCGCGACGGGGCCGCCCCGGTGATGGGTTGCGATGACGTGCTTTACGCTATCGAGAGGCTGCCCGGGCCGTCGCGCGGTCGAAAGGCACCCGTTGACTTCGTCTTGCCGGGGGACCGGGTTGCCGCGGCAGTGTCTCAGCCGGAGTCGGCCCGCAGGGAACCGCTGGGCCGGGCGCGGCGCGCAGGGACAGGTGATCTTCGCTCGCGACTCCTGGCTCAGCTCGGCCGATCGGGCCCACTGGGTGTCGACGATCTAGTGGGGCGATCACCAGCCACAGAGCCTTCGGCGGTCATGGCCGAACTGGTTGCGCTTGAAGTGGAGGCGAGAATCCGCCGAGACTCATCGGGACGGTTTCGGCTTCACGGCGGCAGCTGAGGCAAATGATGGCCCGCGAGCGCGAGAAACAGCGATCCGCCCAGCGGCGGCTGAAGCACCACATCGAGTATGCTCTTCTGCGCAGCCTGCTTTTCGTACTGCGCTTACTCCCCATCGCCGGCGCCCTCTGGGTAGCGCGGCGCCTTGGCGACTTCACGTTCGACGTGATCCGGATCCGTCGCGAGGTCACGCTGCGAAACATCGAGGAGACCCTGGGGGCGACGCTCTCAGCGCGGGAACGGATCCGGATTGCGCGAGCTAGCTACCGAAACGCGGCCTCGACATTTATTGAGTTCGGATTGTTTCCCCACTGGGGCATCAAGGCGCTCCGTGAGCGGATAAAGATGGGGCCCGTCCGGACGATGCGGGAGGCGGCGAAGTATGAGCGAGGAATCCTCTATCTAACCGCGCATGTCGGTAATTGGGAGATGCTCGGCGCGGCCATGGCTTGGTTGGATGGGCCGATCTACGTCGTCGCAGGTACCCAGCGAAACCACATGGTGAACCGCTATATCACGCACCTGCGGGAGAGCTTTGAGATGCGGGTGCTCGAGGTGGGATCTGCGCTGAAGGAGGTGATGCGCAAGCTGCGCCAGAATGAGCGGGTTGCTCTGGTTGCCGATCAGGACGCGGGGCCAACGGGTCTATTCATCGAGTTCCTCGGCAGGCCGGCCTCGATCGCGATCGGTCCGGCGCGATTTGCCTATCGCACCGGCGCCCCGATTGTCATTGGTTTGGACCGCCGGGTGGACAACGGGCACCACGAGACTCGGTTATATCCCCCGATTGTCGCGGATCGCTCCAGGCCGGAGGCGGAGGAAACGAAGCGGATCATGGGCATCTATGCGCGGATTCTGGAGGACTTCATCCGGCAGTACCCCGATCAATGGTTCTGGATGCACCGGCGCTGGAAGACGAAACCGCCGGGACATATGTCTCACCAAGCATCGCTACGCGGGGGTGCGGGGGATTCGGCGCTGTAGGCCGCCTCTGCTCACCGGACCAGGACCAGGCGCTGCGTAGCGCTGGCGCCACCTCCGGCGAGACGGCAGAAATAGACGCCACCGGCAACTGGCTGGCCAGCGCTATCGAGCCCGTCCCAGGAGACGCTGTAGCTTCCGGCTGGTTGTGGGGCGTTCACCAAGACGCGCACCAGCCGTCCCCGGGTATCATGAACACTGAGCTGCACGCCGCACGGAGCTGCCCGGGCAGGGATCACGTAGGTGAGGCACCACGGAGCACGCGAGGGGTTCGCTCCGCCTGGCAGCAGCAAAAGCGCTTTCCGGGGGCCCGGATCCAGCTCCTTGACATCGGAAGTGCCGCATCCCACAGGGCAGGCACCGATAAGGCCACAACCTGGGTTGCTCTCCGCGGCGCAAGGCGAGTCGGCGTGCAGGGTGTAAATCTCACCCTCGGGGTCGCAGAAGAGCGGATCATCAGAGATGTTTCCATTAGTTCCGAGCTGGCTGGCAATGCAGCCCACCCAATCCCCGAGCGCATTGCCGTAGATGTCGCAACAGGTGAGCACCGGCGCACTGCCCGACTCGCAGCCAACCGCTTCGCCATTGGTCCCGAATGAGATGATGCAGTTGCCCAACGCAGGGAAGGCTTGGTCGGCATGCACCGACCCGCCGGCCGGGGCGTAGTTGCTGATGAATGTACAGTTGTTGAAGGTCGGAGAGCTCTGATAGCAGTAGACACCACCGCCCTCGAGTTCTGCGCCGCAATTGAGGACCACGCAGCCGATCACGGTCGGCGTCGAGAAGGCATAGCAAACCATCCCCCCGCCCTTCCAGGCGAATCCATTGGCAATCGTGATTCCCTCAAGCACGGAAGCCATTCCCTCCTCATGCCAGAATTTGAAACCGCGGTGCGGCTCTGAGGGGCTTCCCCCGCAGTCGATCCGGCACAACTGCGGAACTCCACTCTGCGACCTAACCGTGATGGCTTTGCCATAGAAGTCGATATCACGGTTACCAACGCCGGCATACGTGCCCTCGGCCAGTTCAACGACGTCGCCATCCTCTGTAGCGTCGATGGCTTCCTGGATTGTTGCGAAGTCGCCTGTGCCTTCCGGGTTTATCAGATATGTTGTGGCGTAGGCGCTCGCGGCCCATAGCAGAAGCAAGCCGGTTGCCAAGACACTGCGCTGTACCATTGCCATCTCTCCTGTTCGGGTGTGCTTGGACGCCATTGCACCAAATGAGAGTTACTCTCACGTGCCAATTATACCACAGCCCAGGAATCCTGGCGTGAACGAAGCCGCACATTCTGGTGTCTAGGAATGTGTACAAGGCAGTGGGTGGCTGATGTCAGCCACCGGACTGCTCTAAAGCGGGTGCTGAAATGCGCCATGGGAGGTGATACGCGTACGAGATGCGCAACTCTGTGATATAATTGGACGCGGAAAGCATCGCCCTACTCGGCATCATGGGGCCCAGAGTTAGCGGAAGGGGGAGGACAATGCTGCACCGCA
The DNA here is from genome assembly GCA_023128935.1 of Candidatus Eiseniibacteriota bacterium. Lineage (GTDB taxonomy): Bacteria > Eisenbacteria > RBG-16-71-46 > CAIMUX01 > WJJG01 > DAOVQB01. Next base: position 12,832 of record JAGMDA010000090.1, read on the forward strand.
GAGTGTGCATCCTGGCGCTTTGCATCTTCGGAATTGCATCGGCCACAGCAGACACCTATATCGTCAATCCTTTGGGCACAGGGGATTTTCCGACCATCCAAGCTGCGCTAAATGCTGCCAGCGATGGGGACAGCATTGAACTTGCAGAGGGAACTTATACAGGCGATGGAAACCGGGATCTGGATTTCATGGGCAAGGCGATCACAGTGCGCTCACAGAGCGGGGATGCGGATAACTGCGTGATCGACTGTGAGGGGAGTGAAGCCGACCTACACCGGGGATTCATCTTCCAGTCCAATGAAGGACCGCAATCTGTTGTCGAAGGCATCATGGTGACGAATGGGTACGCGGATCCGGGAGGAGGCGGTGCGTATTGCGAGTATTCAGCATCACCTACATTCATGGGCTGCACATTCGCGGGCAATGGCGCGCACGGAGGCGGTGGGATGTGGATCTACTGCAGCTCGGCGCCGAACATCATAGACTGCGAGTTCAGGGATAATTGGTGTACTGGACAGAATGGCGGTGGCGTGCTGTGTGGTGTGCTGTCAGAGCCAAGCTTTACGGGATGCACATTCGAGAACAACCGCTCGGAGGGTTTCGGGGGAGGGATCCTCTGCTATACGTCGTCGTCAGCGGTGCTGGCGGAATGCGTATTCATAGGGAATGAAGCGTGGGTCACGGGAGGGGCTGCATACTGCGGGTGGAGTTCAGATGTGATCTTTGAAAAATGCATCTTTGCGGGAAATACAGGGGAGCTTGGCGGGGGCGCTGTGAGATGTTACGAGCAAAGTGATGCAGAGATCCGCCAATGTACGTTTTATGCCAATGGGGGGACATACGGAGGGGGCGTATACTGCACGGACAGTTCGCATCCGCTGATAGAGAACACAATCATAGCCTTCAGCACGGAGGGCGAGGGCGTGCACTGTGGGGGTGGGAGCAATGCGGTTCTGGCATGCTGCGACCTGTATGGAAATGAGGGTGGCGACTGGGTAGGGTGTGTTGCGAGTCAACTGGGAGTGAATGGAAATATATGGGAAGATCCAGAGCTGTGTGCGCCTGAGCAGCTGAACTTCGCCTTGCGGGAGGGTTCGCCCTGTGGACCGGAGAGCAATCCGTCGTGTGGATTGATTGGCGCCGTGGCGGTTGGATGTGGGACGATGGGGGTGGGTGAGGAGCGCACGCGAGGCGTGGGGCGCGTAATCACATTTGCGGCGCCGAATCCCTTCAGAGAGGGGACGGAAATCCGCTATTGGGTACCTGGAGGGAATGAGGCGCGGATCAGATTGAAGGTGTTCGATACGGCAGGACGACTGGTACGGATCTTGGCGGAAGGCGTGGAAGGCGCGGGAATGCAGAGAGTGTTCTGGGGCGGAACGGACACAGTGGGGAAACGCGTTGAAGCGGGTGTTTACTTCTACGAGCTGAGCGTGGATGATGCGCGAGCGACAAGGCGCATGATCCTGATGCCATAGGTTTGGGAGCAGGCCTGGGGGCTTGCTCCCATCGGAATTACGCGTTCCACCACTTGGCCCTAAGGGCCCGCGAGAGCCCTAACCGGGGGGTCGGGGCTAGTCGTAATACTCAAGGCCGAGATGGGTAATGAGATCCTCGCCCTTGAGATAGCGCAGCGTGTTCTTGAGCTTCATCAACTGGATGAAGAGATCATGCTCGGCATAGAGTTCGGGAGCGTGGATGGGGCTCTTGAAGTAGAAGGAGAGCCACTCCTGAATACCCTTCATGCTCGATCGTGAAGCTAAATCGAGGAGCAGGGCGAGGTCGAGGACGATGGGAGCAGCCAGGATTGAATCGCGGCAGAGGAAGTTGATCTTGATCTGCATTGGATAGCCCAGCCAACCGAAGATATCGATGTTGTCCCAACCCTCCTTGTTGTCCCCGCGGGGCGGATAGTAGTTGATGCGCACCTTATGATATAGATCCTTGTACAGAGAGGGGTAGAGATGTGGCTGGAGAATGGAGGCCAGGACGCCTAGCTTGCTCTCTTCCTTGGTCTTGAAGGACTCCGGGTCATCGAGCACCTCTCCGTCGCGATTGCCCAGAATATTGGTGGAGAACCATCCAGAGAGTCCGAGATAGCGGGCCTTGAATCCAGGGGCCAGAATCGTCTTCATGAGGGTCTGGCCGGTCTTAAAATCCTTTCCGGCGAGCGGCACACCCTTGCTACTAGCCAGCTCCTCCAGGGCCGGGATGTCGGCCGAGAGATTTGGAGCGCCATTGGCATAGGGGATACCCATGGAGATGGCCGCATAGGCGTAGATCATGCTCGGCGCAATGTTGGGATCGTTGTTCTTGAGGCCGTTCTCGAACGCTTCCAAGGACTGGTGAGCGCGTGCTTCTTTGAGGAAGATCTCAGTGCTGGCGCACCAGATCATAACGAGGCGCTGGGCACCGGTCCGCGCCTGGAAAGCGCGGATGTCTTCCTTGAGAGCTTCGGCGAGATCCCAGAGGGTCTTGCCACTCTTCACATTGGGGCCATCGAGGTTCTTCACGAACCGCCTGTCGAAGACCGCCTGCATGGGCTCGATGGGATCCAGATCCTCTCGCACTTGATCCAGGAGGTCCCGGTCCAATACACCGGCCTTCACGGCAGCCTGATAGGCGTTGTCTGGAAAAATGTCCCAGGCGCCAAAGACCAGGTCATCGATGGATGTCAGGTCTACGAAGTCCTTGACCCTTGGGATGCGGTTTTCCGTGCGCTTTCCGAGACGGATCGTTCCCATCTGCGTAAGTGATCCGATCGGCTCCGCAAGCCCCCGGCGCAGCGCCATAATGCCGGCGATAAAGGTGGTGCTCACTGCTCCGAGTCCTGGGATCAGAACACCGAGTTTTCCATCTGCGGGGGCAATCTTCACGGGTTTCGGCATGGCTCGTCCTCCTTGAGATCTAGCAGCCTTCAACGGTTTGCTCTGCGGCGCTGCCGCAAAAGCGTCTTGGCACATCCTAGCCCAGGCTTGTGCCGACGCTCGGCATCACCACCATGGGGAGAATCTAGCAATTGATTCGTAATGAACATATTCTATAGTTTTTATTCTTTCCATAAATTCTATCTATGGATAAAGTGAACCATCCGCTGCGGACGCACACGCGAGCCTCGGATTCGCATTACGCGTCTGTGGGAGGGAACTGGTGAGAACTGGAGAGAAATAGAGGTCAGAGGCGACGCAGGGGGGGGGGCTCATGGAGCACGAGTCATTGCGAACCTTCGTGA
>JAGMDA010000091.1 GCA_023128935.1 Candidatus Eiseniibacteriota bacterium
AGCTGCGGCGCCGAGTGCGAATCGGGAGTCCCCAGACGGCCTACGTGAAGATCTCCGAGGGGTGCAATCACGGGTGTTCCTTTTGCTTGATCCCTCGCCTGCGTGGTCCCCAACGGAGTTGTGCCCCCGAGGCCGTTCTGCAGGAGGTCGAAGGGTTGGCCGCGGAGGGCGTGCAAGAGGTCATTCTGGTGGCGCAGGACACCTCGGCCTACGGATGCGATTTTGAGGCATCAGTTGGCCTGGCCGATCTGCTGCGACAGCTGGTGGCCTGCAACGGGCCGGCCTGGATCCGCGTGATGTACACCCACCCCAGCTTCTGGACAGATGCGCTCATCGATGTCTTTGCGGATGGGGGACCGCTTCTGCCCTATGTAGATATCCCCATCCAGCACATCTCGAACCGCGTGCTCAAGGCTATGGGCAGGAGTCATGACGGGGATGGGACGCGGGCGCTCCTGGAGAAGCTCCGTCAGCGCATACCTGGCCTGGTGCTCCGCACAACCGTGATGACCGGACACCCGGAGGAGGGGCCGGCGGAGTTCGAGGAACTGCTCAGCCTGCTGAGGGAATTTCCCTTTGACCGTCTGGGGGCCTTTGCCTACAGTGCCGAGCAGGGAACTAGGTCGGCCCTGCTCGAACCACAAATCGGACGGGCAGAGGCCGAATTGCGGAGGCGGAGTGTTCTGGAACTCCAACGAGAGCTTGCGGTAAGACTGCATCAGGAGCGAAAGGGCACGACGGTGGAGCTGCTGATCGAGGGGGTGCAACGCGAGAAGGATTATGCCGTCGGGCGCAGCTACGCGGAAGCACCGGAGGTTGACGGTGTAATCTATGTGAAAGCCATCGGCTCGACACCGCAAGCGTGTGTCGAACCGGGTGACTTCCTGCCAGCCCGGATCATTGGAGCCGGCCCGTACGACTTGGTGGCCGTTCCCGATAAAGAGATCCACCCACGGGGAAGTGATCTCCGGATGCCTCACTAGGTAACCTCATGAACGGTCTGTGTTCTGGCAGATGCAGGGGGAGGATTGGGCTGTGAAAGAGTCATTGCGTGCACGGGTGGAGAACCCAGGGTGGAGGGTAACCGCTGCGATGCTGCTTGGATCCCTGGCACTTTTGCCGGCTGCATGCCCTACCATGGCTACGACCCCGATCCAGGATCACCTATCGGTGATTCAGCAGCTTGGGGAAGGTATGGCGAGCGAACTTCTCGATGAACTCGCCTTTCCCGCAGGTACCGTTGTCTATCTTGTTCCAGAGACTCCGCATACGGCCAACTGGTTCGTGGGCGGCATCTTGGCCCGCGCGCTCTGCGAGCGCGGCTACCGTGTGGTGGACGGGGGGTTGACTATCGGATCGGATGCGGTGGTGTCACCGTCGCTCCCGGCCGATTCTGCGACCACAGAGCCTCTTGAACCACTTGGCACTCAGCGCGAGGAGGAGCGCCGAGGGGATGAGTGGGCCGATGACACGGAAGCGGGGGAGGCTGGTCTAGGAGACGGCGACTCGGAGTTATTGGAGGAGGGCTCCGCTGAGGACGACGAACAGGACGACGAACAGGACGACGAGGACGGTGATGATGAGTGAACGCGGAACAGCCGAGTCGATGGCGGCGCAGCAGCGGTCGATCTCCGTCTCCGAGTTCTTCGCCAAAAACAGGCATCTTCTCGGCTTTGATAATCCTCGTAAAGCACTTCTAACTGCGGTCAAAGAAGCTGTTGATAATTCACTTGATGCCTGCGAAGAGGCCCACATTCTGCCGGATTTGGTAATCAATATAAAATCCATTACCGACAACAAGTTCGTATTGACCGTAAGAGACAACGGCCCTGGAATTGTAAAGCAGCAGATTCCGAATATTTT
>JAGMDA010000092.1 GCA_023128935.1 Candidatus Eiseniibacteriota bacterium
AGACTGCCTCGTCGATGACAATGGGTGTCGTCTCACAGCGCTTGGCCAGGTAGATCCCCATCAGGGAATCTCCTCTGATGGTTGGGTATTCCACGCCATTCCGGCCACCGATTCCATGGGAAATCGACCGCCCGTTCCACAGCAAATCGGCCGCCTGAAATTGTCATACACAACATTTGACATAACCCCACGAAACGGAACGGAAGGCATCTCGCAGAAGACCATTGAAGTCCACTTGCCGCAAATAGCGCATCAGGATCTCGAGACCCGCAAAGCAAGTCGGGCGTTCATCGCACACTAGTCCGCCACCGCAGAGTGCCAGATTACCTGAGAACGTACAGTTGGCCATCGAAATACTGGACCCGTATGCATACATCCCACCTCCTGCGTGAGCATTATTCGCGGAAAACGTATCGATCGCCGCTTGGATGGTGGGATAGTCGCCAGTTCCATCCGGTTTCACCAAGACTGTGTCGATCGGGAGAGGCTTGGTGCCGTTGCCGCCTTCTCCGCAGCTGACGGAGACTGATGCCAAAAACAAAAACAGTGCAAACCACTTGAGGCTATGCGGGCCGCACATGGCCTTCCCTCCAAATATCTTTGGGTGAAGAGCTGGGAGTATGCGTGATCCCGGGATTGGCATGCAACCTGTTGACTTCCTGCTTCCTCCTTTTCCGCGGTTCATGGTGGTGTCAGTCGATTCCCGTTCTTCTAGTGTGTTCTCGGCGAGCCACCGGAATTTTGGACCCTGGGCGCGGTGATGTCCAGATTCGACCTCGCAGAATGCCCCAGGCGCGACGATCTCGGGTCGGTGCAACCCGTACTGGGTACCCCCGGATCGCGTCGCTTTGCGCTCGCCAGCGACATCTTCCTGGTCTCCGGGACCGGTAGCCTGGGGCCGAGGTCCGCCGCTTCGTCTCATCGCCTCGGGGGTCATGACGTCCCATGGTCTCCGGATTCGCATGCCCCGCTAAGTGTTGAACGCTGATGAGGTCTACGCCTCGCTCCAGGAAATCGCCCACGAACGTCCGCCGGAGGTTGTATGGCGAGAATCCCGACACCCCTGTTTGCAGCGCCTCACTACGCCGCGACCCCGGGTCAGATGCAGCCGCTCGCCTTGCCAACCTCCGCTAGTCGCCCGTCACAACCACTGGTTGCCCGGAGGCGGCGTGTCAGTTGGCACGCGCGGGAGCGATTGTGGGATTGCGGGAGTCTCGCTCATACCTGGAGTTGCGCGTTCGCAAGTGAGAGAGAAACACAGGTACTGAGCTGGATAGTCGTTGGCCCAGCTGGCCGAATCACGCGGGATGAAACCGAGAGAGCTCCAGGAAGCGGTCATGCGGTACTTCATGCTTGTTTCAGGTCTGATTCTCGCCCTAGTCACAACGGCCACGGCCACCACCTACATCGTCAACCCAGAAGGAACAGGTGATTTCCCCACGAGCCAGGCGGCTATAGATGCAGTCGCGGATGGGGACATCATTGAACTCATGAACGGAACGTTCATCGGCGATGGGAACCGAGACATCGACTACTTGTGCAAGGCTATTACTGTTCGATCACAAGCCGGGGATCCAGAGGCGTGCATCATCGACTGCGAAGGCCACTGGTATGAACCGCACCGGGCATTTTCCTTCCATTCGGACGAGGACTACACATCGCCCTATGTAAGCAGGAGGAATCCGGTGTCATATTCCCGCTGAACCAGTACAGATAAGTAGCGCGGGAAGGCGACCACGCGCATGAGGCAGCCCCGACCTTCAAACCGGCGCAACCTACCATCCAGGCGTGATGCCATCGGCTTCAAGAATCTTCTTGATCTCCCGGGGGGAAAGGTTCCCATCCGGATATATGCTCGGATCTTGCCTTGCCTCCTCCAACTGCTTGAGAGCCTCGGCAACGCCTCGAGTACCGGTGGATGAAGCCATCCCCCACCGGGTCAGGCGGATGAAGGCCGGTGGTCCCAGGCCGCTCAAGTGCCTGTACAGCTCTGTTGCCGCCGCCAGAGCTTTCTTCTCGGCTCTCTCTGCGCGCTCATCTGCAGTTGGTGCTGTAGTAGAATCTCGACGACTGAGGAACACAGAGTACTCCGAAAGGCCCACCGGGAACACCTGCAACACCTTATCTCGCAATTGGATACCATCGGGACGCTCGTAAATGCCAGCCGTATCTGCCTCGAATCCGGCTGCTACGGCGATCTCAGCCGCCCTCTCTGGGGCCTCGCCACTCGCAAGTGCCTCTCTGTGAGCCTCGAGAGTCACTCGCCTAATGCGTCGTGACTGGTCGCCCCACTTTTTAAAAGCTTGGTTCCAGGTGAGGCCGGACTGAACAAGGCGCTTTACGAACGGCACGTCGGAGCAGCACTTACGCACCTCTTCTTCCCCAAAGTGGGGCTTATCGTCTTGCACTTTGGGTTGGGGCCCTAGGATCTGAACCTCGTTGACGTAGAGCCTCCCCTCCGGACCCTGAGTGAGAGTGACCTCGCGTACAGGCTGCCAATTGAGGTAGAGATAGGAGCCTGGAGCAACCGTAAAGGACACCGGAAGGCGCACTGTGGGGATCTTCCCGGGTTCCAAGGTCTCGGGGTCATATGCTTTCCACCGAGCCTCCGACTGCTGTCCCTGGGAATCGGCCGGCTCAGCAGCGGGACACCATTGCCATGCGATCACCAGGCCCACGACAAACAAAAAGGGCGGGATCAGGCGCAACAGTGCCCTCTTCCATGATGGAAGCGCTTTCCCAGTCTCCCCTCGTCCACTGCAAAGGGGGTGAGCCCAGGCTCTTGCTATGGTTTTCGCAGAACATGCCATGCAGGTCATCGCCATGCCTCCTCCATCATGCCATGATCCTGAGGCAAGCGGGAATCTTGCCTCAGAGTTACGTGCCTCGATTGCCTCCTATCGCACGAGAACAATGCGCTCCTGTTCAACGAGATGGCCATCTGCCTCGAGCCGTGCGAAATAGACCCCGGAGGGCATTTCCTCTCCCCTCAAGTTCATCCCAAGCCACGTCTTGAAGAACGTCCCTTCCCCAAGTATCCCGTCCTGGAGTGTCGATACATGCCGACCGCTTGCGTCGTAGATCCTGAGGCATACCCAGCAGCGACTTGGAAGGGACAGCCGAAGACGAGGAGTGCTTCCAGGTATCCCTTCCGCTGAAAGGTGGAACGTCGGCCAGGCAGGTTCGGATGCCTCAGTCTCCATGTCTGGGACACACTCTCCACCCGGAAGTGCCATCACATAGGCCCCCATTGTTGCGGCCGATAGGAAATACTGCTCCATCTGATCGATTCCTTGCGTACGAGCTGCTTCGGCTGCACTCAGCACGATCCAGTCAAGCGGGTAGCTCGGATCGCCGTTGCCGCCGTAGAAACAAAGGTTCAGCCATGCGTCCAAGTAGAGCTTCTGCGCGAGCCTGTTTTGGTGAAGCCATCCTCCGAGCAGGTGTCCTACTGCTCCGGCAAAGACAGTCTTGTCAAGGTCGTTGAACATCCAAGCCTCAATGAATGGCGGGAAGGGGTCCGTGCTCGCGATATTGACGGTGTGACAGCCCGCTTGCATGGCGATCATCCTCTGGCAAGGGGCTGATGGGAAGCTGTCTGGGAACGAGAGGAACCAACCTGGCCAGTGACACGCGGAAATTCTCTCTCCGAAACCCCAATCCATGACAGCACCCGCTTCGAGCTGTTCGCGGTACGCTTGCTTCTTTGCCGGATCATTGCACCAGGGGGAGAAGTCCGTCTCCACGAGCAGATCGTGCGCATTAAACCCGATCGCCAAGAGTTGATCGGCAGCCTCCTGCGCTAGCTCCAGCGTGTACTCCTGCGCCATCTCGCCATAATCGCCCACCGTCATGATCACTTTGCGTCCCAGGTCCACGTATTCCTGATCTGCTTCATTCCACTGCTCGGCCGCAATGCAGGCCCTGTGCAGTTCGTCCCAGGTGTCTGCAGGTACCCGATGCACCAGCCCAAACCAGTTGCCATCCCCATCGAGATCCCACACCAGCCGGTCGGAAACACAGCAAGGGTCGCCCTCAGAGCACTCACAGAGGCTGTCTTCGTCAGCGAACCACCAGTGATCGACTATAAGAGGTTCCGAATCCCCGAGGATCGTCAGCAGCGGTCGATGTTCAGTATACTTGGTTGGAAATCGATCTGTTCCAGAAGCCGCATTGTATGCAAGATTGGCTTCATGAACAAAGGAGCACCAATCGCGTGCGTCCTCGAGACTGTAGCCTCCAGAGTAAAGTACATACTTCAGATTGTCGTAGTTATGCAGGTGCAACGCGAAACGCGGCAGGAAACCAAGAATGACTCCCTCCTCAGAGGTGTACACAATGACATCTGCGCAGTTTGTGCTGTCGGGTATCATCGGTCCGTCCCCCCCGATGGCTGCTTCCTGAGCCGCAACCACCTGCTCGAACGGTATTGACTGTCCGTCCTTCCACATGAACAGACGCCCGCGAGCGCTGTCCCTCGGAGGGAGGGTTCTCTGCCGGGGGTTATGAATCCATCTGTCCCAAGAGGTTGGCTTGGGACCTTGGCGGAAAGTGTGTGAGGTGGTATACCGTCCAGAGGGCTCCAGCGCAATGATCCGATACGCTGCCTTGGTCGGCACCCCCGCTAGGTAGTAGGTCTGGATGACTCCCCGCTCGTTGCGCGGGGTTATCCTCGCCAGCGTATCCCACGCATCTGGGCCGCTCTTCCCGGGAACATCGGTTCCTTGCAGCAGGTGCACCAGAAGGCCTCTCTCCCTTGCGGTTCTATAAAGTACTTCGTCGGCGCACGCATGGAGGCATTCGAAGGTGGCGTCTGTGAACACGCACTCCCTGGCTGCATTGGCATAGATACCCCCACACCAGCGGCGCAAACGGGGCCTATAGCAGCCGCCGTAATGCCTAAGGTCGCCCTGGAAGGGCGCTTGTGCCATATGGCAGGTGTATGCATCGGGGAAAACCTGCTCATTCAGGGGCATCTCGCAGCAAAGACACACCGTCATCGAGTCGATGTCGGGACACGCGTCGGCTGGCACTGGATGGCCTTCATAACAGAGATAACTTGCACAATCATCTAGATGCCAGTAGTCATGCGCAGAGCAGCTCTGGCACGCACTGGCAAGAATGATCCCATCAGAGCTATAGACGGGCGTCAACCAGTCCGATATCGCTTGTTCAGTGAAGCAGACGGCCCAGGCAGTTTCGACTGTTTGACCCGCGAAGCCCGCACCTCCAACGTAGGAGGAATCCACTCCGTAGTATTCACGCCAGTAGTTTCTCATCAGTAGCATGTCGTTCTCGTTGTCATGACTCTCGGCGGCCAAGATGTAGGCCGGCTCCACGCCGCTAGCGCCATGGGTTATGAAAGATGCGTGAGTTACCCTGGGCATTTGGTCAGTCCAGTTCCAAAGCTGGATCGTCCTGTCTGTTGGGTCATCTGACAGCTCTCTCTCAACCAAGTGCTCTACATTCTCCTCCCCTAGCCAGTATTCCATCACACAAGCCATCTGGTTTCCTGGACATCCGAGATTGTCCCAATCCAGACATTCGAACACGAGGCCAAGCTGATCATCTTCCGATACCGCTGGGCCGGGGAGTCCGCCAGGAGGGGAGTCACATGGATTCGGCGTGCAGTCGCCCCACTCCGGGTGGAACTCACCGCCGGCCTCTTCGCACGCCTCCGGGGTCATGAGTCGGCACTCTTCACCAAAACAACAGACAGCTGCTTCGTTTCCCCCCGGGCTATGGCCGCCAGGAATACCTCCCTGGGGGCAGGCATAGATCCCATCTGTGAACATCCCCATTGCGCCAAAGGCTGCCACATCCCATGCCAGAGGCGGGTTCTCACAATTCGCCGTGCCGCCGAAGTTCGCGCCAGGGTCCACGGCCAGCGGAATCACACCTGCGGAATAAGCGTACCCAGAGAAGTAGTAGACAGGCTGCAGGTTGCCTAGCCAAGGATCGCCCGTTACGGTGATTGCCGTACCTTCGTTCGGGCCAGGCCAGTTGTCACTTGGCAATTCGAGCCCTGCTTCGGGAAAGCAGGCGCCGTGGTCTGTTATCAGGAAGGCTGCCGCGTCATAGCTCCCCAACCCGAACTCGACCGCACACCACTCCTTGGACTCGCTCCAAGCGGCGAGGACGAACCAGACCACGCCCCCCTGCGTGTCGATCCTGTTTACCTGGTCCTCACAGGCAGTGATCGCATAGCTATCGAGGTAGTGCTGGCACCACCCCTCAGGCGGAGGATTGCTTGAGAACTCGAGTAATGCAGGGTAGTGCGCGATGAAGACACCACTCTCGAGATTGGAAGGGTCAGCATGTGCGATCCCCGCGGCCAACCCGACGGTAACCAACGCAATGAGGATTCTAGGCATAGCGATTCCCACCCCCCATTCTCTGCACGACCCGTCATGCAGTGCCGCAAGCACCCTCTGGCGTTCCCCCACATTCAGTGCCCCCGGATTGGGCTGTCTCCTGCGCGAGCCCTTGGCCTTCTCCAGATGCCCCTGGCAATGAAGGGATGCCCGCGGGAGCCCCAGCGCCTCGTATGGGCCGGCGCGTGCGAACCAGCAAAGTGCGCTCAATTTACGTCAGGCAGCAACATTCTAGGGCATGAACGCGCTTTGCGCAAGTAAGATCATGAGACCATGGTTCTATGGTTCTGAGGTGCGAGGTGAGCGGCGTGCAGGACTTCAGGTGCATTGCTCGGGGTTGATGGGAATCTTCGAGAGTGAGAACTCTTCCGGGTTGATCAGGCCAGAATCCGGGGGTAGCTTTACTCCTCGGGGGGTCTAGTTCGTTGCTCTGGGGGCATCTGTGAGGGTCGATTCTCGAGCCATCGCCGCTAGGTGAGCAAACTCGCCATCCAGAAGCCCACCGCCACAGCCAATAGGCCATGCACCCGTCGGGTCGCACTTCGGATTGGGCTGGAAGATAAGGAGCGCATGGAGAGCAGTCCTGAAGGGTGAAATCCTCAGATTACCGACCCATCTGGCCCTGCTTACCTAGCTCTTGCCTACCTGGCCCGGACTA
>JAGMDA010000093.1 GCA_023128935.1 Candidatus Eiseniibacteriota bacterium
CTGTCACGGATTTCCCTGTGCCCGCCGGTCCATCGATCGTGATGATCCGGCGCGCCCCAGTCGCCCTGCTTCCATACCCATTGCCTTGCATCTGGCTCCGAGTCCGCGTCTGGTCACCCCCAGCATTCAAGGCAAACCCCTAAAGCTCCAGGCCTGTCAAGGCCTTAAGTCCTGCGACCTCCTCGGGGTTTAGCGGGCGGTGCTTGCCGGGCTCAAGCCCCTGCAGCCGAACCCCAGCAAAGCTGACGCGGCGCAGGCGCAGCACGCGCAGCCCCACCGCCTGGCAGATGCGTCGGATCTCCCGCTTCTTGCCCTCCGTCAACGTAAGGCGCAGCACAGCACCTTTGCGGTCCGCGCGCTTCACCCGCACCTGCACTGGACCGCTATACTCTCCCTGGCCGATGGGGACACCCCCGGCAACCCGCGCGAGTTGCCATGGCCGCGGGCGTGGTGCAACCGTAACCAGGTATAGTTTCTCTATCTCACAGCTGGGATGTAACAGAGCGTGGCCCAGCTTACCGTGATTGGTGAGCAGGAGCAGGCCCTCGGAGTTGCGGTCCAATCTGCCCACGGGAAAGACATGCTCTCGCATGCGCCGCAGATAGGGCTGCAACCCCTCCCTACCCAGCTCATCCCTCGCACTCACCACGACACCCCGGGGCTTGTAGAAGGCATGGTAGACCCAGCACCCGGGGGCACGGACATCCTCGCCGTCGACCTTTACCCGGTCCGCCCCGCAGATCACCTCTTGGCCCGGATCCAGGATGATATGGCCATTGACCTGTACACGTCCCGCCAAGACAACCGTCATCGCGCCGCGCCGCGAGGCCACGCCGCAAAACGCCAAGTAGCGATTCAGTCGCATTGGGCTATCCGAGGGACCACGGCGGGGGGAATGCGTGCCGCGGCCGTGCATGCCACGGGGGCTCATGCGATGCCCTCACCCCCGGTGTTTGCCACCGCGGCTGGCTCAGTGGCACCGGTCTCCGGAGAATCTGCAGTCGACTCAGGCGCCTCACCGGCCTCAATGAGCCCGGACTGCCTCAGCTCCTCCTTCACTGCCTCCCGACTAAGGAGCGCCTCGAATTCCTCGATCTTCGGGAGATCCCTAAGTTCGGGGATCCCGAAATGCTCCAGGAAATGATCGCTCGTCACATAGAGCAGTGGGTGGCCGACTGTCTTGGCACGACCCTTCACTCTAACCATCTTGCGGTCGAGCAGTGTGCGGAACACGCCCCCACAGTCGACGCCGCGGATCTCTTCTACATCGCCGCGGGTCACGGGTTGGCGATAAGCCACTACCGCCAACACCTCCAGCGCAGCCCTGGAGAGCCGTTGCTTCCTGCGCCCAACCAGCATCTTCTCCACCCAGGGTGCTACATCCGGCCGGGTGAGAAGCTGGTATCCTCCCGCAACCGGCGCTAGACAGAAGCCCCGTGATGTATCGTCGTAGAAGTCGCGCAGCTCCGAGAAGGCTTCTTCTACACCCTCACGGTCCACCTCGGGCACGACCTCGAGCACCTGTTCTACCTTAAGCGAGCCTTCCGAGGCAAATAGGAGGGCCTCTATGATGCGTGCCATATCCTTCACTCTCTCGTCTCCACTCCCACCTTGGCCGGCCCACGCGGCCACGAACTGGGAAAGTCAATGTACTGTCTAATAGTCTAGCGGGGATGGACCGTTAGGCCCCGGAGCCAAGGCGCGTTCGCACGCTGGCTCGGTCGATCCGTTAGGAAGCCACCACCTGCGCACTCTCCTTCGAAATGATCCAGATGTCCTCGTATGGCCCATCCTGCAAGAGTTGGATCACCTGCTGGCGCGCAAGTTCCAAGATGGCCAGGAACGTGACGGAGATCATGAGCCGTCGCGATCCGGGTTCCAGCAGTCTACTGAATGTCACACGTCCGGCAGTTTCCTCAAGGCGCGAGAGAATGAATGCAACTCGGTCCTCCAGATGTATCTCCTCAATCTTAACCGCATGTATATCCTCTCGCCTGCGCCCGCGGTGCTCCACCTCGTGAATGGCCTTCACGAGGGTGAACAGATCCACCTCCGCAAGGGGATAGATGAAATCGTCCGGGAGGTTCGGATTGTGACCTCTGGGAAAGCGCGGCCCGGCGTCCTCCTGGCGCTTTTGCAGCGCAGCAGCCGCTTCCTTGAATAGCTTGTAGGTCAAAAGCCGCTGGATTAATTCCTCTTCCGTTTGGGGATGATCGTCATCTTCGCCCGCCACGACCGGCCGTGGGAGGAGCCGTTGTGACTTGATCCGCATCAAGGATGCTGCCATTAGCAGAAACTCGCTGGCGACCTCGATGTTCAGCGCTTCCATCAGTTCGAGGTACTCGACATATTGACGCGTAATGCGTGCGATCGAGACCTCCCAGATCTCGATCTCATCCTGCTTGATCAGGTGCAAGAGCAGGTCAAGAGGCCCCTCAAAGTTATCCATCCGCACCAGATAATCCGGCTCCAATGACTCGGAAATGGATGGCTCTTGCGCTGCCTGGATCATTGCTTCCCTCCCACTGGCAAAACAGACTATGCTAGGTCTCACAATCTGTCAAGCCCGCGTGCATTCTGGGTTATCGGTGGCCCTAAGGAGGTAGAAACATGGAAATTCGAACCCACACCTTCACCCTCGAGACTGAGGGTTTCACAGACATGCACGACCTGACTCCCCGCATCAATGACTTGCGGCGAGCCGACGGGCTCCAGGAAGGGTCTGTTCTGCTTTTCGTGCCCGGATCCACGGCGGGTCTGACCACGATCGAGTTTGAGTCAGGTGCGCTCTCGGACCTCAAGGCGGCCATTGATCGCCTGGCCCCCCAGGATATCCCCTACGCGCATGATGCTCGCTGGGGCGACGGCAATGGCTTCTCGCATGTCCGCGCTGCGATGCTCAAGCCCAATCTCGAGATTCCAGTTTCGGAAGGACGATTGATGCTCGGGACCTGGCAACAGGTCGTGCTCCTCGACTTCGACAACGGGCAGCGCAATCGCATGGTCGTCTGCCAACTGCGCGGCAACTTCGCTTCGTAGAGAGATTCGGTTCTGCCCCCCCCCTTCCGCTATGGCTAACGAATTGCAGGGGGCTATTGTCCAACGCAGCCGTGTTCTATCTCGTCCCAGAGGAAGAAGACCTCGCCATCAATCTTGGGGAGCCGGACCAAGTCGAAGTCACCGCCCTGCCCGCCTGGGTCCGGGCATCCTTCGGCGAGTCGGTGCAAAGTCACCGGAACTTGCAGATAGTCCTCCGCCGTCCGGATGGCGCTCTCACCCACGCGAATATCGAATGCCTCGCTGCCGCCCCCCCCCAGGAAGATCGCCAAGACCATCTCGCGGGTGAAATCCACCTCTGGCAGGACGATGACCCCCCGGCCGAGCCTTTGGCGCAGCAGATCTAGGAGAGCATCCTCATCCCGGAGCAGGAACTCACCTGGCACGGCGCTCTCCTTGGCATACCCATGGAGCAACCGCACCACTGGTATCGGGTCCAAGCGCGGGTCGAGACTGTCAGGTCCCCATGCCTCTCCCCGCACCTGTTCGAGCAGGCATACGAGTTCTTGCTGCCTCTCGGTAAGAGAGTCCGGCGAACTCCAGCAGAAGCCCACCTGTGTCGCGTCACGCCATAGTAGGCAAGCCCCCCATCCCGAATCTCCCGCGGCCCCCTCGGGCGGCCATTCGAGCGCTGCCATCTCCGCCCGCGCAACCGCAATCTCCAGGGCGCACCATGTTTGCGGGCCCAGCAGACCAGAACTCACCATACCGGGCGCACCCAGAAGGCAGATGGCCCCGTTCTCATCGATCCGCAGCGTGTCCTGCGCTGCGCCAGTCAGATACTCCAGCTGGTCCCAGGAGGCGTTGATCTCATCCGGCGCCAGCGTGTTGCAGGAGTCGCAGCCCAGAAACTGACTAGCCACAAGGAGTGCCCATGGGGCGGCCGACCAGGAGCGTGCGGCTTTCCTCACCCATAGGATGTTTTGCCGGCAGCAACGGTTCACAGCAGTCTTCCTCCACGATCCAATCAAGCAAGGACAATGCCATGGATCACGAACGGCCCACATCTGCATCTTCAACCGGATCAATCTGTTACGATCTACATCATAATGTGAGTATGGGCTCTCTGTCGGAATGACACGGATTCCCGAGACAAACATCAGAAAATCGAGGTCTTTCGATCCACATACCGTCTGGATCAGTCCAAACTATAGCGGATGGCGACCATCAGGCGCGTCTTTTCGTAGAAGCGCCTTAAAACCAGTGCCTCGTTGCGGTGCCAACTCGCGCGTACCTCGCCACTCCACCCCTCTCCAAGCGGCCGACGCAGCTGGAGGGTCAGGCCATTGCGCGCACCAAGATCGGGATCTTCCGTTTCCTCGGCTGGCAGAAAAATAATATAACCTGGCTCCTCATACCGCGTATCCTCCAAACGGCCAATTAGTTGGAGGCTAAACCTCCGGGGAAGCATGCAGGACGCTAGGAGACCCAGTTCATGGCGTTGGAGAGAAAACCCGAAACTGTTACTCCAAATTGTCCGGTAGCCGTAGGAGAGACTCAAAAGAGGCAAACCCTTGCGGCTAAGGCGCGCAACACAGAGCAGGCTGCGGTCTCGCTGATTGTCCTCTGAGAATCGCATTTCACCAGCAATAGGCTCCTTCACAACCGCCCGGTCATATTTTATCTGCCCCCAATCTGCACCCGCCAAGACCTGCCACCGCCCCCCTATGCTGCGCCGCAGGTCAGCGCCCAGTTGCCAAGCATGCCTGGCGCTAGGTCCTTCTACCCGGGTGCCACCTTCTCCTGCGCGGCTCCTAACACAGATGCCCCCGGCACTGGCCTGAAGGCGGATATTGCGCCAAAGGGGAACCGATCGCTGCACGCTGGCCGCATGTCGCACCACATCGCGCTGCGAGGCAGCTGGATAGGCCGTCAGGCCATAGTTCCAGGCGAACCGGGTCCAGCGCAGACGATCTCCCCAGCGCCATGTAAGCATTCCTTGAAGGAGGTTGCGGTTCTCTTCTCTGTACAGGCGGTAGCATTCTCCAGCCCAGCGCAGGCTCGCCTGAGGTTGCCCCCAGCGCCCCACATCCCCCCGGAGGTTGAAGCTCGCCTCAAGGCGCACAAAACTGTCCGCCGCGCGCCGTTGAGCCCGGATCGATTCCAGCACGTTGGAATCGTATCCCCACACGAGTTTCGAGTCGGCATCGCCGGTGAGCTTTGCGCCTGCCTTCGGCGCACCCACGCACGAGATCACGGCCAATGCTGCCAAGATGGCCACACACAGCCATGTTCCGTCTGGGCACCGCAGACAGCCCGCTGCCCCCTGCCCGCGGAAGCCAGCGCCTCTGCCGCGCCAGGGCGCCCTCCATCTCTGGCCTGGAACCTGTCGGTCGCGATCGCCTCTCATGGCTCCCTCTGGCGCCGCTGCGCCTCCTGCTCCAATTCCGAGGCCCGGCGCGTCAATTCCTCAGACCGCAGAGCCAGCCAGTGCCCGAGTGCTTCCAGAACCTCCTCCGGAGCGCCAGGTCTGAAATCGCCCGGCATCTGTTCGATCAACCGCACAAGTAGCCCTGCTGGTCCATTGCGATCCCCCGCGTCGTCCAACTGCCCTGGAATCTGTATATTTCCCCAGTCAGTGACAGCCAAGGCCGCGCCATCATCGAAGAGGCGCTGGTCACCGAAGAGCCTGCGGGTTTCTTCCATGATGCGGCTCTCGTCGGCCAGCCTGTTGCTCTCCCTTTGAATCAGCGTCATCCATCGCGCAGCGCGATCTGACAGGTCACGGGCATAGGCAGCCTTCTGCCTTAGCACCTCCGGGGGATCCTCATCCGCGGCTTCCGGCAGCGTCAAGCCAATGCGGGCCGCCGGTCCCTCGCCACGAACCAACCCGGCCCGCAGCCGCAGGAGGGAATCGCGCAGGGATTGGTTAAGTAAGGCGCTCCCTATGCGCAGTTCCGCATCTACGCGTGCCAGCAGCTCCCCTGCCATAGAGGAGCATCTCAGTTCCTGCGCCAGACGCCCCGCTGCTACGGCGCTGATCGATTCGGCCACAGCCTCTCCGCGCGCCAGCAGCCACCGCTCCCGGTCTCCGTGACCCTGCTCGGCTGCCAAGCGCCGGGCCCCAGCAAGGGAGTCAGCCCTTTCGATCAATGAACCCTGCAGTCGTGCCAGCGAATCCGCCCTTTCTTCGCACCGCTCCCACACCTCCGCTGACACACCCTGTAAGTCACCCCCGCCGCTTCCTGATCTGCTGTCCCCGGCTGATCGTGATGTTATTTCATCCAATTGGCCGGCTGCTCCGCCAAAGGATACCAATGCCACGGCAGATCCGAGCAGAGACATCCGCAGCATCCAGGCCAAGACCACTGGCCAGCTGTGCGCGGCCGGCATTCGCGTGGGCACGCCACTGCTCACCGCTGGCATCCACGTGTGCCGCAGACGGCGCTGCGTGGACATGCGTCGCCGCGTCGGAATGCCTTCCGGATGTGCACTGCGCGCATCCAGGAGGGCCAGGCTCGCGTGTCGCAAAAGATCACTCACAGAAGCCCATACTTCTCCAGTTTGTAATAGAGCGAACTGGCCTTGATCCCCAGCAGGCGCGCGGCCTCGGTCTTGACACCTCCGGCTCGCTCCATCGCACGCTCGATAAGCCCTCTCTCGAAAATGCCGAGCGCTTCATTGAGCGCAGGAAGACCGGCAGGCAGCGGTATGCCGGAAGATGGGCGCGTTCGAAGGAAGGCCAGATCCGACTCGTGCACGCACCCGCCCTCGCACAGGACAATGGCCCGTTCTAGTGCGTTCTCCAGCTCTCGGACATTGCCAGGCCACCCATAGTGAGCGAGCACCGAGAAAGCCTCTTTCGAAAGCGTTACAGGTTCGCGCTGCATCTCCGCGCACAACTTGGCCAGGAAGTGTTCCGCCAGCAGCGGTATGTCATCGGCGCGCTCTCGCAGAGTGGGCAGGTGGATGGGGATGACATAGAGGCGGTAGAAGAGATCCTCGCGGAAGCGGCCATTCTTCACTTCAGCATCGAGATCACGGTTCGTTGCCGCTAGCACCCGGGTGTTCACTCGCATGGTCTCCTCACCCCCCACCCGTTCGAATTCCCGTTCTTGAAGTACACGCAGCAGCTTCACCTGAATCACTGGGCTAAGGTCAGCGATCTCATCCAGGAACAGCGCGCCTCCGTCCGCCAGTTCAAAGCGCCCGCGGCGCTGGCGGACCGCCCCCGTAAAAGCCCCACGCTCGTGACCGAAGAGTTCGCTTTCCAGCACCCCCTCAGCGAGCGCAGCGCAATGGACACGGATGAACGGGCCGTCCCGCCTGGGCCCACGCATGTGGATCGCCCGCGCAACGAGCTCCTTCCCCGTACCGCTATCGCCCGTGATCAGGACCGAACTGTTCGATTGTGCAACCTTCTCTATGGTCGCGTAGACCTGCTGCATCAAGTGTGACCGGCCGATAATCTGGCCTTCATTGAAGCTCTCCCCTACCTCCCGTTCTAGGTACCGCCGGCGTTCCCGCTCCTTTAGAAGCGCTGAGCGGTCCGCACGCACCTGCAGCACCTGGGCCACCTTGGCGGCAAGGTGATCCATGCGGATCGGCTTGGTCAGGAAGTCGAACGCTCCCGCCTGCATCGCCTCAACCGCCGTCTCTACGCTGCCGTAGGCCGTGAGCACGACAACTTCCATGAATGGGTCACGGCCCTTGAGATCCCTGAGCAGATCCAGGCCGCTGCGGCCGGGAAGACGCAGATCCGTCAGCACCAACTCAGGTGTGTTGTATTCAACCTGTGCAATTGCTTCCTCAACGCTAGCGGCCGTCTGGACATGGTGGCGCTCGCCCTCGAGGACCTCCACGATGGCCTCCTGCAGCGCCTTATTGTCCTCGACCACCAATATGCGACCCATGCTGCCTCCAATGAAACAAGGCTCGTCAACTCTCGGCCCCGGCATTTGCTGTTAGGATGTGGATTCCTCAAGATCATCATGGAAGCCCAAACGAAAGGAGGCGCCACCGAGCTTGCTGTCTGCGATCTCGATGTCTACCCCATTGAGATCGCACAGCCGCCGCACGATAGCCAGTCCCAGACCCGCACCCTCCGCCTTCCCGCTGTAGAAGGCTTCGAAGATCCTCTCTCGATCCTCCCGAGAAACCCCTGGTCCCGAATCCTCGATCCGGATCTCCAGGCCCTTTGCCATGTGCCGCGTGCTGGCCCACACATTGCCCTGTGTTCCAACCGCCTGCATGGCGTTGCGCAGCAAATTCAGTGTAATTTGCCTTAGATGGTCTGGGTCGCAACTCACTACTGCGGAGCAGGTGTCGATTCGGCATTCCCCTTGCCACTGCAGCCCTTCCCTCGCGCTGCGTGCACTTTCCATCAGCACCGCTTCCACTTGGACTTGCTCGCGGTGGGGCCGCTCGGGCTTCGCGTAGTGCAAGAAATCGGACACCACGCGTTCGAGCCGCAACCCCTCCTCCAGGATCCGCTGAGCCTTGCGCGCCAAGTCGTCCGGAAGACGTCCGTCACGGGCGAGCATCTCCGAAGACAGGATCAATCCCCCCAGCGGGTTGCGAATCTCGTGTGCAACGCCCCCCAACATCGCGCGCAACTGGCGCTCCCGAATCCACACGGCTTTGCGCATCCGATCCAGCGCCTCGGCCAGGATACCCAGCTCATCCTCGCCCAGCACAGGAACCGTTGACTCCAGGTCACCACGGCCGATCCGCCGGGCCGCATCGGCGAGCCGTTTTGTGCGGCGGGTAAGCCTTCTGGATAGCCACCACGCCACGGCCAAGACAAAGACCCACCCGACCGCACCCGCCGCCCAGAGGGTCCGGCGCATGTTGGTTATAGCACCCAATGATTGTGAGGGAGCCTCGACGAGGAGTACGCCCGCACGCGACGATTCCCCCCCCAAAAACTCGATAGGGGCCAGCCCGATCTTCAATAGCCGCCCAGACTCGGTTCGAAACAACGGTGTGCTGGCCCTCTCACCGCGGCCCACGGCCTCCAGCTCACGCTCAACCAGGGCAGCTCGGGGTGCTTGGGAGCCGATCCTCAAGTCTAGGGAAGTATCCAAGATAAGTCGCCCATCTCGGGTCCAGACGGCGATACGTTCGGCGCCTATCTCCAGAGAGATCCTCTCCAGTCTAGAGCGCAGATGAGCTGCGGTGCGGCTCCCCTCTTCCCCCGGCCCCAGAGAGAATACGAGGCCCCAGGTTTCAGGGGGGATTGACGAACTCACGGCTGCGGCGAGCGACTCAAGCCGCCGGGCCAGCTCAACCTCCAGCGCTCTGCGCGCTTGCCACTCCAGAAGCAGACCCACGGTCAATAGGACCGGGATAGCGGCCGCAGAGAAGGCCAGAAAGAGCGTGGAGCCCATGCCCTTGGGAACTGCACGCACCCTGCTCACCCCCGCTTGCGCTCAAGCATTATAGGTCGGCACGCGCCCGATCTGCACTCGCTCGGATTCCCTGCTAAGCCTTGTACCGGAAGGCTAAAGACCATGGTAGGGAAACACTTGCTCGCGGACCTGGCGAATCAGTTCTGCAATCACTTCGTCGCTCGGCCTCCTTGCCAAGCCCTCGACCGGAGAACTCCACATGTCCCGCGGCCAGGACATGTCCGCGGCGCAACCGACCAATCGATCGGGTGCCGGAGGCAGCTCGTCGGGAACATCCACGCCCACCATCGCGGCCCAGGCCAGGGTCCAGGCCCGCATGGCATTGGCCAGGTCGTAGCCACCCCCTCCCACAGCGAGCCAGTGGATATCCCAGGATGCAATGCGCCCCATGATCTCCCACCACGTGCGTAGCCCCAACTCAAGGTTGGCCAACGGATCGCCAGCCAACGCATCGGCACCCAACTCCGTGACGACCACATCGGCGCCAAATGCATGAAAGAGCGGGTCGATGACCTCATCCCAGGTGCGCAGATAGTCAGCATCTGACATGTGAGGCATCAGAGGGACATTCACCGAGGCACCCAGGCCATCGCCGCGCCCGATCTCCTGCACAAACCCACCACCCGGAAACAGTGTCCGGCCGTCCTGGTGAACGGAGAGCGTTAGGACATCCTTGCGTTCGTAGAATGCATTCTGCACCCCATCGCCGTGGTGCGCATCCAGATCTAGATAGAAGACCCGCTTGCCCGCATCCAGCAGGCGGTGGATGGCCAAAACCACATCATTCACATAACAGAAGCCCGACGCGCGGTCAGGCATAGCGTGATGCAGTCCGCCTCCGGGATGGAAAACCCGCCGCGCCTCCCCCGAGACAATCAGTTCGGCCCCCTGGAGCGACCCGCCCGCGGTGTGGAGCACATAGTCCCACAGGCCAGGGAAGATCGGATTGTCCCCTGAGCCCAGGCCGTAGCGGTAGAGGCCGGGAAACATGAGTCCGTCCGAGGAACCCTGCAAGGCATCCAGGTAACTCGAGCTGTGAGCCACCCTCAGATTGGATCGGTCAGCAGGATCGAAGGTGCGCAAAACGCGCTGGCTGCCATCGAATAGACCCAGGCGGCGGCAGAGGTATTCGGTTAACCAAAGTCTCTCAAGCCGGAAAGGATGCGTCACACCGTAATTGAAGTGGACGACTTCAGGATTGTAGAGAAAGACGGCGCACACAATTGGGATACGATAACAGAAGCGGCGCTCAGCGAGCAAGCATCGAGACCAGCTTGCAGTGCTGCTGAGGAGCGCTACCGTCAGCTCCCGCTCTCGCGGGGCCATGTGCTGTGCCGGGGACGGGACTCGAACCCGTACGGGTCGCCCCACACGCCCCTCAAGCGTGCGTGTCTGCCAAATTCCACCACCCCGGCATATCAGATTCGCGGGGAGTCATCCCGCTCGGTGCGCCATGTCCGGACCGACCAGATCAAGTCACTACGGTTCTGTATTGGATCCCTCAGCCGGTTCCCCAGTCGATGGCGCCGGGGATGACCCTGCGCCACCTTCTCCCCTCAAGCCACTCCCGTCTGCCGGTTCCTCCGTCGGAAGCGACAGGCCCCCTTCTTCTGAAATAGGGACCTGCTCGCCCGGCATCTCTGCAGGGGAAGCTTGATAAGGAGCGCTCTGGGGCGCAGTCGGCAGTGTCTCGCGGAGGATGTTGCGACCACTGGCCACTCCCCCTCCCCGATTCGCTTGGACATAGGCAAGCAATAGGCTAATTGCCAGGAAAGCCGCACCCAAGTATGCTGTCGCTTTCGACAGGAAGGTTGCAGCCCCCTTGCCGCCAAAGAGCGACTGGCCTGCGCCACCGCCGCCGCCGCCGAAGGATCCTGACAAACCTCCCGCCTGACCACTCTGCATTAGAATGGACATCACTAGGACCACGGCAATTAAAATGTGCAGTACAAGTAGAAGAGTAAACATCCGCCTCCCCCTTTAAAACCAAACAGCGATGGAGGATAACAGGCTCTTTGGAGGAATGTCAAGTCTTGCCCGTCCTTTTCTGGGCGCCTGACGTATGCTGGCCCCCCGCCTGCGCAATCCCCAGGAAGCTCTCGGCCATCAGGCTGGCCCCCCCGATCAGCGCCCCA
This sequence comes from Candidatus Eiseniibacteriota bacterium, assembly GCA_023128935.1. Taxonomy (GTDB): domain Bacteria; phylum Eisenbacteria; class RBG-16-71-46; order CAIMUX01; family WJJG01; genus DAOVQB01. The sequence goes on from JAGMDA010000093.1 coordinate 11,543, forward strand.
TCCACATCTGGTTGCCCAAGCAGCTCTGATGCGTTCTCCGGTTTGACACTGCCGCCGTAAAGTATCCTGGTCTCTGCAGCCACGCCCTGCCCGTAGGCGGAGGCCACCAGCGAGCGCAGAAAGCCGTGTGTCTCTTGCGCTATCTCCGGCGTCGCTGTACGCCCGGTGCCAATTGCCCAGACCGGTTCGTAGGCCAGGACTACCCGCTGCATCTCTGCCGGAGCAAGACCATCCAGGACATCGTGAAACTGCCGGTCGAGCAGTTCATGGGTCCGTCCCTGCTCTCTCTCCTCCAGATGTTCCCCGACGCAGTAGATCGGCCGCAGGAGCGCCGCAAGTGCAGCTCGCAGTTTTCGCCCCAGCACTTCACCGCTGTCTCCGAAATGGTCCCGTCTTTCGGAGTGCCCCACAAGCACCCATTCACAACCGGCATCCCGCAACATCGCGGCCGAAACACCACTGGTATAGGCACCCGAGGCCTCCCAGTGAAGGTCCTGGGCGCCTAGGCCCAATGCGCGCTTACCGATCCTCTCCGCAATTGTGTGCAGGAGCGTAAAGGATGGGATGACAAGCAGCTCGCGGTCCGCAGGCATACCCACTGACCCTTCCAGGATTGCGTCAACGAGTTCCATGCCCTCTGCACGCACCAGGTGCATCTTCCAGTTTCCGGCAATCAGGAATCTTCTCATGGTCTTGCCCCCAAAAGTTTCCTCCACGCGGTGGCCATTGCAACCCAAGCGCCAGGCCAGCCGCTGCGGTCTGCACCTCCCTGTCCGTCAGCTCTCAAGCGCCGCGATGCCAGGGAGCGTCTTGCCCTCCAGGAACTCAAGGGCCGCACCGCCCCCGGTTGAAACGTGTGAGATCCTGTCCACCAAACCCATCTGTCTTACGGCCGCCACAGAATCACCACCGCCCACGACCGATACACTGCCCCGCTCTGTTGCCGACGCTATGGCCTCTGCCATCGCCAGGGTTCCGCCCGCGTAGGGCTTCTTCTCAAACACGCCCATGGGCCCGTTCCAGAAGATCGTCTGCGCTGCGCCGATCTTGTCGGCAAACCGCCGGCGCGTTTCCGTCCCAATATCAACACCGGTATCCAGCGCCTGCATCCCTTCCTCCGCCACAACGCTTCCGGGCGCGGCGGCTTCCAGGTCCCGCGTTGCAATGCAGTCGCTGGGTACCAGGATCTCCTTGCCAAGTTCCTCGGCGCGTTCAAGCAACTTGCGCGCCACCCCAATGAGATCCTGCTCGATAAGGGACGACCCTGTGGCGAAGCCCCGCGCACGCCAGAATGTAAACATCATTGCCCCACCAATCAGCAACGAACTTATCCTCGGCAGCAGGTTCTCAATTACCTCGAGTTTCCCGGAAACCTTCGCTCCCCCCAACAAGGCCACAAAGGGCGTCTTCGGTGAGGTCATGAGATCACCGAGAAAGTGGATCTCCTTCTCCAGGAGAAAGCCGGCAACCTTCTCGGTCACCAGGTTGGGTACTCCCGCTGTTGATGCGTGCGCCCGATGCGCTGTGCCGAAGGCATCGTTCACATAGATGTCCGCCCACGCGGCAAGGGCCCGTGCGAAGGCGGGTTCGTTGGCGGTTTCCTCTCTATGGAACCGGAGGTTCTCGAGTAGCAGCGCGCGACCGGGTTCAAGTTCTGAGACCAGGGCGGCCACATCGTTCCCCACGCAGTCAGGTGCGAGAGGAACGTCACATCCCAGTAAGCCGCCCAGATCGGCCGCCACGGGCGCCAGGCTCATCTCCAGTCTGCGTTCACCTTTGGGGCGACCTAGGTGCGACATCAGAATGACGCGAGCACCGCTGTCCAGGAGATGCCTGATGGTCGGTATAGCTGCGCGGATGCGCGTGTCGTCGGCGACGTCCCCACCACGCAGCGGCACGTTGAAATCAACGCGCACTAGAACGCGACAATCCTGCACGGCAATCTCATTCAGTGTCTTCCTTGACATTGCTCCTCCTTCGAACCCTTTTCCCCTTCACTCGAAGTCCGTCAAGAGGTTGGAATGGATCAATCGGTAGTCACCGTTGCCCATCTCGTCAACGAATATGAAGCGCAGTGAACGTCCCTGGGACCCGATCACCCAATCTCGCAGCAGAGGTTCCCCTTGATGTATGTAGTGCCAGACTTCATAGGCTGAATGATCAAGCGGGTGGCGCTTGGGAGGACCTCCCCCTCTTGTGATCTCGGCATCATCAATCTCGCGCTGCAGGAAGAAGTACAGCAGATCCTCCTCCTTTGGACTCAGCTCCTTGTGGATTTCTGAGGGTGCTCCGAATCGGACATAGACCCTTCCCCGATCGGTGAAGCTGCCACGCCGCCCACACTGGAAGCGCGCGTCTGCAACGGCGACGCGCTCCATAAAAAGCGCCCTGAGCTCTTCGCCCGCCACTCCCTCCTGCTTCTCGACGCAAACCCACAGGCTCTCCAGGAAGGCTCCCTGTTGGCCTTTGGACAGCTGGCGATACTGGCACCATTGCTTGTCCCCTAGCAGTAGCGCCGCCTCCTGCAAGCGATCTGGCTCCGACCTGTTCCATAGGTTTGCGTCCCACAGAACCTGGAAGGTCCCAGACAGACGCCCCAACCCCTGTTCCCCAC
>JAGMDA010000094.1 GCA_023128935.1 Candidatus Eiseniibacteriota bacterium
CCCGTGACCTTCCAGCCAAGGTCTTTTGCAGGACTGCCTCTCGTCTCTCTGGCATTCTTGCGAATGCCTCTACTCGCCAGTCTCCGCTGACATTATGGAGAAGGCCTTCCACGGGACTATCGCCAGCTACAGGACACCACCCGAGCGTCCAAACCGGCGATCCAAGTCCTGCAGTGGGATAAATATGAAGGTTGGCCGACCATGGGGGTCGCCATGTGGGCGCTGGGTTGCGAAGAGTTCGTCAACGAGCTGATTCATCTCCTCCACGCTCAGGGGTTCACCGGACTTAATCGCGGCCCGGCACGCAAAGGAGCGGGCCAACCCCTCCACCGTTTCACCCTCACGCAGGTTCATGGATCCGGCCTCATCCAGGAGATCGCGCAACAGCTCGGCCTCGCTGCGCGCGCGCCAGAGGGGCGGAACCCCGCGGACGAGGACGCTCTGCTCACCAAACTCCTCTATGTCGAATCCCATGCGGGCCAGACTGGCCTGGCTTTCACGGAAGAGGTCCGCTTGCGTCTCATCAAGCTCCAGGACGACCGGGAAGAGCAGTTGCTGACCAGCGGCTTCGCCTTGAACCATGCGGTGGCGGATCTTCTCGTACAGGATCCGCTCGTGGGCAGCGTGCTGGTCGATGATGAGAAGACCCTTGCGTGTCTGAGCCAGGACATAGCGCTTGTGAAGCTGCCAAAGGGAAACCAGTCCGTCGGCGGGCTTCCCGCCCGTCATATCCACCTGATCTACGACCCCCGTATTGTCCGCAGGGCTCGTGCCTGCGCTAGGGCCGGCAACGGTGGTCCCATCTTCAGCGCTGCCGGTCCGGGCGGCATAAAGGCGCGCCGCCTCCTTGAGGCCGTCAAAGCCGGAAGATCCGTATGGCTGCTGCGCTTCTCCCACGGCACCGTCACTTGTATCAGGCCACCTTCCGCGTGCCGGTGCCCCACGAACTCCTAAGGCACCCGTTTTGCCTGTGGCCGGGTCAACCGCTGCGGAGCGCTGTCGGCCTATCCCTTTTCCGGGAGAATCGCCCAGGAAGAAGCGCGGGAGAAGGCGGGCGACGGCTTGATTGACTGCGCGCTGGACACAACCGAAGACCCAGCGCTCATTCAGAAAACGCACCTCACGCTTCGTCGGGTGGAGGTTGACATCCAGTTGGTCTGCCGGCATGACCAGGAAGAGCACCACCCAGGGATTCAGATGGCCGGGTAGGAGATCACCGTAGCCATGCCGTACGGCCTGGCCGATCCAGGGTGCGGCGACCCACCGCCCGTTGACAAAGAAGGTCTGATGCTGCGTGCCGGCCCGGGCAAGCTCCGGGACGCCGACGAAGCCGCGCAGGGCCAGTTCCTTTTCGCGCCAGTTGACCTCAAGCAGGCCGTCTTGCAGCCGTGTTCCGTGGATCTGTAGAAGCCGGGAACGCAGGTCCGTGGAGGGTGAGAAGTCCACTAACCATTTGCCGTCGACCTGCATCCGCCATCCGATACCCGGCGTTGCTATGGCGTAAGCCGAAAGGGCGGCGCGAGACAAGCGGATTTCCACGGAACCCTTTTTTAGAAAGCGCTTGCGTACGGGGGTGTTGAAGAAAAGATCCTCCACCGTAACGCTTGTACCGGGCGCCCGCGGTGCGGCCTTGACTGGCCCGATATGCCCGGCCTCGGCGTGAATCTCCCAGGCGTGCTCATCTGCTGCTGTCCGGCTGATGAGTGTCACCTTGGAGATCTCAGCGATGGAAGCCAGCGCCTCACCCCTAAACCCGAGGGTCTCAACCGCCAGCAGGTCCTGCTCCTTGGCGATCTTGCTCGTGCTGTAGCGTTCGAGCGCGAGCCCAAGCGACTCCCTGGCAATCCCATGGCCATCGTCACTGACGCGCAGGAAGTGATCGATAGCTTCTGTGACCTCAATTGTGATCTGCTGCGCCCCGGCATCCAGCGCGTTCTCAATGAGCTCTTTGACCGCCGCCGACGGCCGGGAAATCATCTCCCCCGCGGCGATGCGCCCCACTACCTCTCTTGGCAGTCTGCGGATCCTGTGTGTATCTTGATTTTTCACGGGCCTCTTGGCGTCTTGCCTTTCCAGCTCCATCTTTTGTCCCTGTTCACCTTACTTATCAGCTATCAGCCATCGCCCCAATCCTGGTTTCCGTCGGGCTGATCGGAGGGCGGGGCGCCCCACAGGCCAAGCTCGCGGCAGATGGACCGGAGGCGCCGCCAGCTACGTGCCTGATGCTCCTGATGTGTCAAGTGCGCCAGTGCCCGGAGCGCATCATGCTCTGAGAGCAAAGCCTCCTGTGCTGTGCTCAGCCACTCCGGCGGTTCATTGTCTATGTGTTGCGGCTCTGTTGGAGAAGAAACCAGCAAGCAGGCTTCCAAACAGGTATCTAGCCGCCATGGTAGCGCCCATACCGGGTTGCGTGGCAGGCCAAGCGCCGCGAGATCGTCGGGTCGCAGGCCTCCGAGCCGGGCGGGCCCGCCCGGATGGCCCGAGCTTGCCTGCCCAGTGCGCCCAAGGAGGCCAGTCAGCTTGCGGAGCACCCTCATGGTGTCCGCTCCTACGGATCCTGAGGCGCGATAGGCAGCGATACAGACCCCCCCTCGCTGAAGAAGGAGTAGACTGGTCTCCGGCCCGGGGCAACGATTGTGGAGTCGTCTGCAGATCCACTCGCCCAGGTTCCCTGCGTGGACAAGAGATCCTAGCACAGATGGCAACTCGGGTAGGTCAGGATGGGCCGCAGAGATAACGGAAGGCTCTCCTTCATCTTCCTCCCGGGTAGGCAGCGTTGCCGCAGCAACGGGCGGAGTAGAGAGGTCTTCCCCATAGGACGGCTCATCTTCGTTCACAGCCGGTAGCGTTGCCTGGCCTGCGGAATCATCCGTCTGGTGGTCATCACCGCCGACCGGAAAGAGCTCAGACCACCTGAATCCATCCTGTGCCCGCAAATCCGACAGCTCTTCATCCGTCAACACGCGTATGTTCTCAGGCAATTCATGCGACCACTCCGTGGCCTCGCGAGCCGGGCGGATGACAAGATCGACGCCTGCCAGAATCTCTTCCGAGAGATTCTCGACAGACGGAAAGGAGAACAGGCTCCCCAGGCGAGCTACCGTGGCGGCTGCATCGCCCCCGTAGACCCAGACCACTTTGGCCTGCTTGTTCCGATAGAGTGTGGGAAGCAGGTCCAGGTATTCGCGACCGATCCCTAGGAGCCCCAGTCGAATGATTGCCTGCTCACCCATTTGTCAAGATCCTCTTAGCTGTCGCACCTGGCCCGTTGACGGTGCGGATGCTTGATTGATCTCCAGCGTCCGCTGACTGTGCGGATGCTTGATTGATCTCCGGCGTCCGCTCGCCGTGCGGATGCCTGATTGATCTCCAGCCCGAGCTATGAGCCGCGCTCACCCGGCCGTGTTGGGCGCTGTAGTGGACAGTTCTGCCACGGCGTCCAGGATTATTTCGGGCTCCATCTCACGCCAGCATCTCTCGTGTCGGAGCCAGCAGTGATGCGGTCCGTGAATGTGGCACGGTCTACAAGCCAAATCTACACCAACTACATGGCTTCTTCCCAGTGGCGAGAAGCCAAGTTCTGGCACCGTTGGCCCGAACAGTCCCACTGCGGGGGTCCCCACGGCGGTTGCCAGGTGGAGGATTCCCGAATCGCTCGA
>JAGMDA010000095.1 GCA_023128935.1 Candidatus Eiseniibacteriota bacterium
AGCAACGCTTCGGCCGCATTCACCGAATTGGTCAGACTGAGGTCTGCCATCTGTGGAACCTTGTGGCCGAGGAGACCCGTGAAGGGGACGTCTACCGCACGCTGCTCGATAAGCTCGAGCAGGCTCGACGGGCTCTTGGCGGGCAAGTCTTTGATGTGCTCGGCAAGCTCCAGTTCGAAGGACGGCCCCTTAGAGATCTGCTCCTGCAGGCGATCCGTTACGGTGAGCAGCCGGAGGTTCGGGCCAGGTTGACCCAAGCGATCTCGAACGCAGTCGATCGTTCTCAACTGCAGAATCTGCTCGATGAGCACGCTCTCGCTCGTAACACGATGGACGCGAGCCGCGTGGCTCGGGTGCGCGAGGATATGGAGCGTGCTGAGGCGCGGCGCCTTCAGCCGCACTACATCGAGTCCTTCTTCCTGGAAGCATTCAAGACACTTGGTGGCACGGCCCGGCAGCGCGAGCCCAGGCGCTACGAAATCACCCATGTGCCCGCTCCCGTGCGGAACCGCGATCGGTTGATCGGTATACGCGAGCCGGTACTGCCACGCTATGAGCGCGTCGCGTTCGAGAAGTCGCTGATCGCTCCGCAGGGGCAGCCCCTGGCGGCCTTCGTCTGCCCGGGACACCCCTTACTCGATGCGGCGCTCGACCTGACCCTGGAGCGTCATCGGGATCTCCTGCGCCGAGGGACGATCCTTGTTGATGAGCGGGATTCAGGCACCGATCCGCGCGTGCTGTTCTATCTCGAGCACGCCATAACGGATGCAAGCGGGACGAGGAGCGGACAGCGCCGCATGATCTCCAGACAGATGCTCTATGTGGAGATGGACTCCTCGGGTCAGACGCGCCACCTGCACTACGCCCCGTATCTGGACTATCGCCCACTCAGATCTGATGAGCCGGATGTGGCCGCGTTGGTGGCGCGGCCCGAGTGTGAGTGGATCACACGTGATCTCGAGCAGAAGGCACTTGCTCACGCGATCGCGAATGTCGTGCCCGGCCACTTGGAAGAGGTGCGGAGTCGGCGTCTCGAGTGGACTGCCAAGACCCACGCGGCCGTCAAGGACCGCCTCACCAAAGAGATCGGCTACTGGGATCATCGGGCAGCGGAGCTCAAGCTTCAGGAACAGGTGGGGAAAGCTCCGGGCCGACTGAATTCGCAGGAGGCTCGCCGCCGGGCAGATGTTCTGCAAACCCGCCTCCAGAAGCGCCTGGAACAGCTTGACCTGGAGGCCAAGATCTCGGCGCTGCCTCCGGTGGCACTGGGCGGACTGATAGTAGTGCCCATTGGACTGATCACGCAGTTGACCGGTAAACCGTTGCCATCGACACGTGGTCCGCGGGATACGCAAGCCGCCGCGGCCCGCGCGCGTGCCATTATCATGGAAGTGGAGCGCCAGCTCGGCTTCGAGCCGATCGATCGCGAGTTCGAGCATCTCGGCTATGACGTCGAGAGCCGCGATCCGCGCACCGGCCGCCTGCGGTTCCTGGAGGTCAAAGGTCGCTTCACCGATGCTGACACCGTAACCGTTACCAAAAACGAGGTCCTGTACTCGCTGAACAAGCCGGAGGAGTTCATCCTGGCGATCGTCGAGTTCCTGCCGGATGATGCACACCGCGTGCATTACGTGCGCCAGCCGTTCCGGCGGGAGCCGGATTTCGGGGTCACGAGTGTCAACTATGACTTCGGGGAGTTGATGGCGCGGGGGGAGGAGCCGAGATGACGTGGTCGTCAAGGACATGGAACGCCGTCAGCCCGGCGCGGGTGGTTTTGGCAAGGATTCTGGGTGGTGCGGCGGTAGGCTTGGGGACCACCGTGCCCCAAGCGGGCGGACCAACCCGCGACACTTGAACTTCCGATGACCAAAGGAAGAGCGATCCTTGGTGGGGGGAACTTCTGCTCATTTCCCGACTTGATTCTGTAAGAAAAACCGAATATTATTTCTTACAGAACGAGGATGTGAATATGCCGCAATCTACTACAACCAAGATACTTAGCCGTATTTACGGGAAAGGTAGGGGCTGGGCCTTTTCCTCAAAGGATTTCAGCGGCCTGGGAACCCGTTCGGCTATTGACGTTGCTTTGTACCGGCTACACGACAAGGGGACCATTCGACGGGTCATTCGGGGCGTCTACGACTATCCAAAGCACAGTAAGAAGCTTGGCCGGGAACTCAGCCCCGATATTGACCAGGCGGCTAGCGCGTTGGCCCGGAAGTTTGGATGGCGAATCCAGGCGACGGGACCGGCAGCACTGAATCTCCTGGGGTTGTCCACACAGGTCATGGGGCGCCTCGCCTACCTTTCCGACGGACCGGATCGTACATATGCGATTGGGAACCAGACAATCGTCTTCCAGCACACGACCCTGAAGGAAGCCGGTTTCAAACTCAGGGAGAGCTCCCTCGTTGTCCAAGCACTCAAGTCGCTCGGCCCAGAGCGAATTGACGAGGAGACGATCTCGAGACTGCGACACTCCCTCGGCGAGGATCTGTGCGCGAGAGTTCTGAAGGACACGCGGACAGCCAGGGGGTGGATCCATGACATGATTCTGAAGATCTGCCGGGGAGAGCAGTGATGGACACGATTGCATCCTGGTCCAAGACCGACCGTGCTGATCTGCTTCGGGAAGCGGGAGCGGTCAAGAACATGGCCCCAGAAGTAGTGGAGAAGGACTTCTGGGTATGCTGGGTGCTGGACAAGCTGTTCGGCTCGCCCTCGATGGCCGAGAAGGTGCTCCTCAAGGGACGTACTTCCCTTTCCAAGGTTTTTGGGCTCATCGAACGATTCTCTGAGGATATCGACCTGATCCTCGATTGGAATGAAGTGTCGGCAGAGGATCCAATGGCCGAACGGTCCGTGACGAAGCAGGGCGTTTTCAACAAGAAACTGCTTCACGACACGCATATCTATCTGAAGGAGGTGTTTCTCTCCGAGGTCGAAGCATTGATCGGAGATATCTGCAAGGCCACCATTGAAGACAACCCCGAGGTGGTAAGCATCAGGTATCCCGCTTCATTCTCCAGTGAGTACCTGAGGCCGGATGTCCAGTTGGAAGTTGGTCCCCTGGCCTCTTCGGTCCCAAATGCCGAATATGGAATCACACCCTATGCTGCCGAGGCGTTCCCGCGTGTCTTCAGTCGGCCAACCAGCCGCGTAAGGGCCATCAAGGCGGAGCGCACCTTTTGGGAGAAAGTGACGATCCTACATCACGAGGCCAATCGACCAGAGGGGACAGTGCAACCCAAAGGGTATTCGCGACACTACTACGACGTCAGCAGAATGGCTCAATCCACAGAGAAGGATGTTGCCTTTGGGGACCTGGAGTTGCTGAGAGACGTCGTAGCGTTCAAAGACAAGTTCTATCACCGGGGCTGGGCAAGGTACGACCTGGCAGTGGCGGGGACCATGAAGCTCGTGCCCCCGGAACATGTGAGGACGGCAGTGGCGAGGGACTACGATGAAATGCGCTTCATGATCTACGGTGAAGTCCCGACGTTCGACGATCTGATGAGGTCCATTCAACAGCTCGAAGATGAGATCAATCAATTGCCCACAGCATAGCAATGCGCCTGGGCATCGCGAGGGAGCCGCTCAACAATCAAGTGGAGGGGAGGGGAACATGTCCAGCACCCGCGGGAAGTGTGATCTGGTCAGGTGTATCCTCGACCGAATCGCGTACTTCGCGGGGTTGAATGCCGAGGAGCGGCGTGCCCATTGGGCGCAGCATCCGACCGACGTCTTCGCCGTTCTGCCGCATCCTTCTGGCCGTGGCAGCATCTTCTGCGGCCAGGAGGTACACAGCTGCCTTCGGAAGCTCGCGGATTCCTACTTGAACTCGCGACAGGGACTGCGCGAGCAGCTCGATCGCGGTGAGTTCGACCGATCGCTTCACCACGAGTTCGTGCGCATGTTCCTTGCAGAGGGGAGGGAGCCTTCAGAGGCCTCGGCAAAGGAGTTACTGCTGGAGGCAGTCGATTCCACTAGGACGAGCTTCGTCCCGCGGACCCACCACATCCCGTGCTCTCTTCCGGACATGGATGCCCCAACAGGCTTCAGAATCGGACCGGTGTGGTTCCGGCCGCGTGATGCCTTCCTCAAGCAATGCGGATCTCGGACGCCGGGCGGACGGGGCGCAGGGGAATACCTCAAACTGCACAAGTGGGTTGCTTCAATCAGAATCGGAGCCTGTCACGCAGGGTCCTCTCGCCAGCATGCCCTGGCTGGGATTGAGGGGGCATTCAACATCCTGCGTCTTCTCATTCATCCACACGTCGCTGAGGAGCTGTCCACCGCATTCTCGGCTGTGGAGCCCAGCAGAATCGACTATCTCACGAGCGGCCCAAAGGGAGGTCTCCATGAGGCGTTTACCCGTAGGTTCAAGAGCGGTCCACTCCCCGTTGGATGGGTGCGGCTTTTCCGGCAGGATATGAGCACCTACCTACAGCCAGCCGAATCGGCATTGAAGACGGTCACACGACCTGGGTCAGAGGATTTCCTCTCGTGGCGGTTCATCCACTCCGCATCGTGGTTTGGCGACGCCTACACAGAACCAGCTCCAGCAGGTCAGATCGTGAAGTACGTCACGGCGCTTGAGACTATGACGCTTACGCGAGGCAGCGGAGATCGGCTGAAGCGGATGGCGCTGCGCGGTGCGGCACTCCGGGCGTTGGCGTTCGACGACTCCCCGGAGGAATGCTACTCTCGCCTGGCGAAGCTATATAACCTTCGCAGCAAGATCGTCCATGGGGAGCGTCCGCCGTTGAATCTGGATCTGGATTCCAAAGCGCGGTCCGCCCGGGATGTCGCGCAAAGGGTTATCGTGGCGGGTCTCCTCTTCCTGAGCCGACTGAGCCGTCGCGGTGGAGCCCTCGGTCGCAAGCAACTCGAACAGCACCTCACGGCGCTGGAACGGCGGTTCCCACGGCTTGCGAAGGGAGGTCCCTGGCGCGCCGTTGGAGCAGACGGGGGTGCCGCGGCTCGGGCTCGGCCATGATACGCAGCGGACCCTGGAACACGGAGCCGGCCAAGCTCGCGCCCTCTCAATGCTTCGCCTGCGGCTTGCGCCGCCTGGGTCGGCGACTCAACGGCACGATATGGAGCAGAAATGAAGCAAAGAGGATGGAGCAATAAGGCCGTAACATATACAAGACAAATACTTTAGGTCACATCACGCCTATGCTTCGCGAAGCAAGACAAGGCGCAAAACAAATCAGGGGACCGACCGTGACAGCCATCACCCGCAAGAAACTCATCGAAGTCGCCCTCCCCCTCGAGGCCATCAACAAGGCCTCCGCCCGGGAGAAGTCCATCCGCC
>JAGMDA010000096.1 GCA_023128935.1 Candidatus Eiseniibacteriota bacterium
CGCCAGCCTCGAGATCAGCTACTTGCAGGCCACCAACGAGACCGGCACCGAGAAGGTCACCTTCGATATGACCTCAGACAACTCACTGCGCCTAACGGCGGGCGCCGCGCTGTCGTTGGCCGTGTTCCACCTGCACGCCGACTACAATCTGGCCTCGCAGAGCACGTTCTGCGTTGGATTCGGGATCGGATCGTATTGAGGATTGCAGAGCCGGATCCTGGCTCTCTGGGAGGTAGATCATGAAAAAGGTCATTCTACTCACGATGACGACGGTCCTGCTGTGCGGAACCAGTTGCGATATGCAGGATCAAGTCTTCCAGTTCGTGGCTCACTATCGCCACATGGGGCCGATCGACTTCGATCATACGGGTGAGTACGACACCGGTCAGGTGGTGATCACGGACAACGACGTCAAAGCGGCGCTCGATATTCCCTCGAGCGGAGAGATCAAGAGCGTTGATGTTCAGGCCCTCGCCTTGCGCCTGCAAATCCTAGAGGGCAACACCGCGCAGTTCGTGGATATCGAAGCCTCGATCGTGGGCACCGCCGGTACCTTCGATATCTTCAAGGAGTACGACTACACGGTCCCCTTGGTCGGAGTCGATGCGCCTTTCATCGGGCTCAACAGTCTCATCAGCACTGGTATCGCCGAGCTCAAGCGGCAGCTGGAGGACCTGGTCATCGACGAGGATCGGACATCGATCACCGTCGATGTCAAGCTGCGTCCCCGCGGAATAGGCAATCGCGTGCATGTCCGGCTGCACCTCCTGGTCGACATCAGCGTGATTTATGAGGAGTGCATCTCCGTACCCAAGGAGATTTTCGACAACCCGGTCTGTGGCGGGACCGGCTCCTGATCGGCGTCACATGTAGCGGGCGCGACGCGACATCCACGATCAACGTGAGATCTACGTCGCCGAGCTCAAACAGACCCTCAAGAATCCAAGAAAGGATTTCGAGGAGGAGGGCAGGAAGCAAGTGGTCTGACCAGCGGTTTGCCTTGAACTCTTCAAGGCGGGCCGCTGGATCAATCAGGGCCGAAGTGCCGACGAATGGAGTTGCAGCCTATCGCAGAATGGTGAGCGGGATGGTGCGCGCTTGGACATCGCTGGTCATGTGCGCCCAATAGAATCCAGGGGAAACAAGCCTTCCGGAGGAGTCCCGCCCCTCCCAGATCAGGAGTCCCCTTGCTCCGGCCGGACGGATCGTGCGGATCAAGCGACCGCAGGTATCATAGACCCTGACCCGAGGGCCCTCCCCCACCTGCAGCGAGTGCGGCGAACGGAAGTAGAATGTGCCGGTGGACGGGTTCGGCCAGACCCTCACCTCCGCTGAAGCTGAGCTGATGTCGGGCAAGCCCGCTGAGAGGCCATACAGAGCCTCCGGCAGGCAGATTCGCCCTGCACCCAGCATATCTATGTAGGCTTGGTTCTCCGGCAGGTGATAGATCGGATCCACGCCACGCTCGAGCCGCTCAGCTACCTCCACCGCATCCAGTTCGGGCGACAGGCTCAAGATGAGAGCCACCTCTCCGGCCACCAGAGGCGTCGCGAACGAGCATCCGCTGCCGATGGCCCACTCATCACCCGGATAGGCACTACGGACTCCAACACCCGGAGCGGCAACCAACACCTTGGCATTGAAATCCGCAAAGTCAGCCTTCACATCGAGCGAGTCAAGCGCGGTAATCATGAAGGCCAGGCTGTCACACGCGGGATGGTACGGAGGCTGCTCCTGGTTCCTGTTGCCGGCCCCAGCGACCGCGATGGCTTCATGGACATTGGCAACGCGCAGCTTCTTCTTGATGGAGACCATCACTGTCGGCGCACCGAAGCTCATATTGATGACATCAGCCCCATGGGAAATCGCGCACATGATGCCCTTGGTGATTCCGAAGAGGGTGCCGCACCCCTCATCATTGAGAACACGAACCGGCAGAATCGTTGCCTCCGGCGCTACTAGCGCCACAAGGCCGGCAACCATGGTGCCGTGTCCGAAGCCCTCATCGATGAGCCCATCCTGGTCATCGTCCAGACCATTGGCGGTTTCCCAGGGCTCCTGATCGAAGTCCACGCAGTCGAAACCATCGTCCGAGAGCCGGCCTTCGAAGGCAGCATGTGTGGGATCGATACCCGTGTCCAGCACGCCCACTGTGACATTGGCACCACAGCTGTGCAGGTGAGCATCATCCAAACGGATGCGCTCCGTCAGGGACTGATCCTGGTAGTCGTCCCATGTGCCGCCCACTGCCGCGATGACCATTTGCCGAACACCCTCGGGGGTTTCCACGCGGTAGTTGGCCTCCGCCAGATCAACGGCTTCATCTTCCGTCATCAGCGCAGCAAAGGCTTCAAGGTCCTCAACCCCGCTGATGAAGAGCAAATACAGATCATCTTCCACGTATGCCACCAACGTGGTTGTACCCCACCTGAGGTTTACCTCATCGATGGTATAGCCTTCCTCAAGAAGGCAGCACATCTGGTTGGGCACGTAGTCTCCAGAGCCGGCACCGCTCGGCAGTGCAAGACAGGGCATGAGCAGGATGCTCAGAGCGAGATAGCGCATCGGGTTCGCTGCCGCCTTTCCTCAGGTTGCCAATCAGGAGCCGATCCACTCTGCGGTCAGACCGAAGCCTGCAGCCCATATCCGCGGTTTTGGCTTCCGAAGCCTGCAGTCTGTCTTGTGACCCCTTAACTTCATAATCTTACATGAGATGCATAGGGATGGTCAAGATGCGCGCGCCCCGCGAACCCTATTATCTCTCCCGCCCTCGCCCTATATCCAGCCCAACCCCAAAGGTCACCAACGAGCCGAGGCAAGGGTCCGTATAGGGCCACAAGCGAATTCGTAGCGTGTGCCCCCATCCAGGGGCACGCGCAAGCTGAGCGCAGGGCCCTATGCGGGCGCTTACCTCGGCGGAGTATCGTTGCTCTCGTCTCTCGGTGAAACATAGCAGCCCAGAAAGGTGTCTTATTCACATGGATCCGTACACCATGAGGATTCCCGGTTCGACGGCAGCCCACGAAGGAGCGCATCTATGTGCGCACCCCTCTGCCTGGAGATGAGAACGACGAATGAACTGCGACGAAGCAAAAAGCCTCTTCGCTCCGCTGCTTGACGGAAGCCTATCCTCCCCCGATGCTGCGCGGTTGGCCCGTCACCTCGAAGCCTGTAACAAATGCTGTCGCGAATACCGATTGCTTCGTAGGATCGATCAAGCGATTGACGCCATCGGAGTCGAGAAGGCACCAGTTACCCTAACGCAAGCTGTTCTGAGGAAACTCGCAGCAACCAAGGCCATAGAAAGGCTTGCCGTAGTAACCGCGGGGTCGATCACCACCGCCACCATCCTCTTCTATGGCGCCAAGCCTGCGCTCACCGCTGCGATGCAGCTGGCGGCCAACGGGTTCGCCGGGGTCATGAGCGGTGCCTCCCAATCTTTCTATCAGATAGCCGATGCTCTTGGACACACAGAGGCCATCCTCCTGGAAGGCTCTGCGAACGTCTCGGGCCACTGCGTTATGCTCTACGTCGTTGTTGGGGGAGTCGCCGTCTTCCTCGGAGTGCAGGCTCTGAAGCTTTGGAAGGAACTCGCGCTCGATTGACGCCACGACTCGATTTACATCATCGGCTAGTCGCCATCTTGGGGGGGCGCTTGCCCGCGGTCGTCATCCGGAGACCCGCTGTGGGATGCTAGTCCTTGCAATGATGCCGGGAATGGCTCCGTGCTGCGCGCCGCTATCGCAGATTGCCTGCGGACCAGCCATTGGGTAATGACGAGTCCCACACCTAGGAATAGAGGAATCAGGCCGACTATCAGTGCTGCCGTCTTCCCGAGCACGAGGAGACCGACCATGATCGCGGCCCCTATCGAGATCAGCGCGATGCCCCAACCGAGCGTGATGATGCTCCCCGCCTGCGGTTCAAGCAATCTTGGCTCGTATACGCCCTTTTGGATCATCGCAACAATCGCCTCGAACCGCAGCTTCTGGGAGTGGTTGACAGCCTTGACGATGAGCATGACGACAATCACGATGGCCGCAAGTGCCAGAAATGACCACAATAGCACGAATAGGGGAAACATTGGCTCTCCTGGAAACATCGGATACACCTCCTTCGGCCACCAAACATCGAACCGGTTCGGGAGCGGTCGTCTCCAGCTCCGGCGAACACCATGCTATTCCATACTATACGATGCATCCTCGGGCGTTTTTGTTTCTGAGTCTTGTGATTGTCATAAATATTGTGGGCGTTTTTTCTGAGTCTCTTGATTGGGACAAATACTGTTGGGTCTGCCGAAGGCCCTAGT
>JAGMDA010000097.1 GCA_023128935.1 Candidatus Eiseniibacteriota bacterium
CCTTCGATCAGAAGATCAGAGATGTTGTGCAGTATAATGTCGACCGGATCACAGTCTGGGAGGCAATCAGGAAATACGTGAGCCAGCTCGAAGCCAGAACGAGAGGAAAAGACGCTCAGTCGATCCTCCACGACCTATTTGGTGTTCTTGCCGAGCGACTGACGCTCTTCACGGAGCTCAGTCCTGCGGCTGGCACGGATGTCTTCGACCAGAAGTATGGAACCCCCTATAGCTACTTCCTCTGCAACGAGCAGGACGCCTCGGATTGCTTCCGTTCCCTGGGCATTCCTGACCCCGATGCCTTCCTCGGGCGACTCCTCCAGGCCACGTTCGGCCGGAACTTCAGACCACTTGGCGCCGCCCGGACAACCGGACGCGAGTTGCTCCTGTTGACCCGCAGAAGGGGAGCACTCCCGATCCATTTCAGGGGTTTCGAGGGCGTGGCAGGGATTCTCTCCGATCCATCAACCGTCACGCCCAAACACGAGAAATCCTGGGTTGACCGCAGATTCCCCTTCTGGATCAAGGAATGGCATCAACAGAAAGCAAGACCCTATTTGCTCAGCTAGAGGGACCGATGCTAGTGCTCCTGGACCAGAACCTCGCAATTGTCGATGGGGTCAGGCTCCTGCTCTCCAACGACAATACAACGCTCCTTCTTTCTCCACCTTCGCAGCTCTCCTCCCAGGTTTGGAGAGTCATTGGCGGAAGCAGTGCCAAGACACTTCGCGCCTGGCTCGAGGAGGGCCTTGAGAGAGCTCCGCAGGTGAATCGAATCCTGCTTGTCTGGCGTTCACCCGACGATGGCTTACTCTCACTCCTTTCATTGCTAGCTCGCCTTCCCCAGGAGTATGCGATTCGGTTATCGGTGCTGCTCGTAGGTCCGCTGTCAGAAGAAGTAGAACTCAACTCCCTCTTGGATTCGGCTTCCATTGCCCGACCAGAACCCCTAGTACAGCATCTCTTCTTCATCGGCAACGAAGACACTGAAGCAAATCCCATTGATTCGCCACGCCGCGGGCAAATGCTCCTGACCCTCCTTGAGCTCCTGATCGCAACCGGCGGGGAGGCTGGGGACCTGCTCTTCGATGACATTGGCAGCAGACCCCGCAATACATTCCGGGGATTTGGATTCCAGCGTTGGTCGCCATCGATCGTTGACTGTCGCAAACTCGTTGAGCATCTTGCTACCGGCGTCCTTCGCAAACAGCTTCTGGAGGAGCCGCCTTCAGTGGCATTTGAGCAGGAAGAGCTCACAAGATTACCCAGCCGACTCTTCGAGATTCTGCGGATGCTCGGCACCCCACTCGAAGGCTCCGATGCTGATCGGCCTGCGCGCTTTTCCGACAGGTTTCCTCCTGCCCGAGCCAATCCCTTCGAGGAATGGAAGTGCCCGCATCAGCGCCAAGCAGCCATCCGCGAGGGAACTGATCTCATTGACGATAACAGCCGGGAAATCAGATCCTATCATGCGACGCTCGTGAGTAGGCTCTCTGTGCTCTCAGCCGAAGCTCGGAGCCATGGGCAAGAGATATTCATTCGTACCCGCGAGGAGCTCCGCGGAAAGATTGCTGCAGCTTCAAGTCTATCCGACCTCGCCCGTTTGCTTCGATCATTCTTCCCCGCCTTCGAAGCGCTGCGAACAGAGCGGTTCACAACACAGAAGGAACCGTGTGACACTGCGTCATCACCGGCCGCTGACCAATGGCGCAGCCGCTTTGTACATTCCGCGAGAGACGAACTCTTCGAGAGCGCGCAGAGGCTACCAACCTCAGCCCAACTAGCGGTATTCTACACCGTGTCTGGTGCACCCCTCGCCCTTGCTCTTGTTGCGCTACTTGCATCCTGGCCGACTTGGCTCAGCGCTGGTTCGGCGCTTCTTGCTGTAGGCTTCTGGGTGTTCGTCCATTTCTGGTCGCGGCAGCGTGCGAAGCAAGTCCAGGAGGAGATGTTAGAGTACTTCGCCAAGGCCAACAGATGGCTGCGGGATCTTTTTGTGGACAAGGTCAACTGGGTAGTTGACAAGACCCAGCAGAGCCTTGAAATCCAACTCGTTTCCGCGGCGGAGGCGTTTGGACATCGTCTTGGCAGCGCTTTTAGCTCGATCTTTCGGCAATGGGAGGAACTGGTCCGGGGGACACCCGGGCGTCCCCAGGACGAGTTCAACGGGCTCGGACTGAGTGATGAGAGCCTTGATGGACTCCGGGATCGTGTCGCGGACTTTGTGAAGGCGATCGTTGCCTGGGTGGGATCGGATGCAGCCGACGAAGAGGGAATTGTAGAACCGGAACGGATTCTGGACGATCTGTCGAGAGATGTGTATCTTCTGCTCCGCAAACAACCCTTATCCGAGGAGAGTGTTGACGATGAACTCATGAACTGCGCTGCCCAGCGGCTACTCCCTCCTATTCTTACCCGATTGGATGATCAAACACTTCAGCATGGTGTGTCGAAGGTCTTTTTCCTACCGCACGAGTACTCAGACGCGATCATCAACCGCATAGAAAGCGCCGGGAAGGGAACGCCGATCAGGGTGCGGCGCGCGAGCATCTCGGGCCCCGCCGTTTGGATATCATCTGCTGTGTTCGATGCTGATCTGATGAGGAGGTCACTTCGAATACCGCGCGTGGGCATCTAACTGGCATGCGAACTGTGCAATCCGTAGCATTGGTTGAAACTACCGAGGAGTAACCAGTGGAATCCGGTGGTCTCGCTCAGCTTCTAAGACAGGAGCCCTTCTACATGGGGCAGATCTTGCGGGTGAGGCGCTTTCAAGGCACGGACGCCGAGATATGCCCGATTGGCCTCCTCCTCAAGCATATACCCCGACTGGAAGGTGGCTCGTTGTCGATAATCCTGGGGACGCTCGGATATACCAACCCATATGCTTCATTCTTGGGAGCGCTCGGGCAAGCGTTTCCTTTAAAACCCGGTGAGCCAGAGGATGCCATCCTGGTTTCACCCTATAGCCCTGTGCGAGAAGAGTTCTGGCAGTTGGTTTGCATTCTAGAAGCCCTTGACGAAGCTCGCCGTTGCCTAGTGCTGTGTCCTGACGAGGCAAGGGCCAAGCTTGCCACTCGCCGATTGCGCAGCATCCTGCGCCGCGCGGATATCGAATACGCGCTCCAGCTCGTCGAAATCACGACCCGCGCGTCTTTCGGCGAATTCAACGACTCAGTGCCGATGGTTGCGGTCCTGACGCCCGAGATGCTTGCGCATCTCCTCCATTCACCCGCCCTTCTCCAGGTCCGCGAAGCCGTGCTTTCAGCCCTCGGACGGGTGATTCTTCCATGTCTGGAATCCTGGCAACCTGCTCTCGCCACGCATGTCGCGTTCCTTATGCGAGAGCTTCAGTTGGCCTGTGTGCTCCAGGGCTCGCATCCTGCGCTTGCTGCCACTTCCGCACGCGTAGGTGGAATCGAGGAGTTCACCTCCACGCTATGGGGTCGACCCATTGAATCGCGCTCTTTCGTGGAAGCTGATTCCGTGGAATCAGTTCCGGTACAGCTGATCAACTACAGCGGCGCCCTCGTTCGCGATCCTGCCAGTTCGACACGGTGGGTGCGGCAGGATCCGGTAGCCGTTGCAGAGGATCTTCTGGGGTGGCTCGTTGGCAAGTTCCCAGGCCGCTTGGCTGGTGGGTATGACCTTCACTACTTGATTGACGCATCGGGCTCAATGACAGATCGAATCGATGCTGTTAAGGGTGTTGTGGCCAGAGATTTCCGAAATCGCGTGGATGCCGGCATCTCCAGCCCAGACGACCGGGTTCGGCTTTCAGCATTCGACACCCAGACCGAATTGGTCTACGAAGGTAGCATCGAGCCGTCCATGATCAGAGAGTTCGAGGCTGTTCTGGATGGAGTCCAGGCAACGGGCGGCACAGATATTCCCACTGCGCTCGGTGCTTCCCTGCACAGTGCAATTGAGAGTACTGCCGCCCAGGTGGATATTGCTGTATTCAGCGATGGGGAAAGTCCGATCTCGGCAGATGCACAGTTGACGCTCCTCGAGCTTGTACGTCGCGCTCGGTCACGTGGTCAAGCAGTACGCATCCTCTATGTCGCACTGGACATGGATCCTCCCGTGCCGATGCGTAACCTCATTGAAGCGCTTGGTGGGCGGATCCTGACACAGTCTACGGACGACCTGAGACAGGTGGAGAGGATTGGCATCGAGGAAGTTGGCGCGACCACCGTGGTCCTCCTCTCGGGAGAGAGTGGCTTGCCCGAGGATATCATTCAGAAGTACCAAACCGGGAAACGTCGACTCGTCTACACGAGAGACATTGCGTCCCTGGATGTCAAACCCGAGGAGGTTTTTGCCGTTGTCGTAAGCGGTCGCTTCCCCGAGGTGGGTGAGATCCGTGATTGTGTCCGGCATTGGGGCCGCGGGGAGCTACCCGTTTTCCTCCTGACGCCCGCTGAAGCTTCGGCGCAGTTACTGGTCAACGACTACCCTATCGGCCAGAACCTTGTCAGGCGCCTTCTGATCTGGGATCGGAATACCGCCGCATCCACTCAGAGACTGGCCGCTGCGCTGGGCAATGGGTCAATAGATGCAATGCACTTCCGTTATCTTCTCTACGGCGCACCGGCTTTCAAGGCATTGCTTGATGACATTCTAGGTTCTGAGGCCCCCAGTGGTCGCGGAGAGCAACCACCGCTAGCACCATCCGAGATTCCTCCCGAGTTTGAACTGGATCGTAAGGGGGGTAGATGGGTCGTGAGTCCGATTGCGAAAGAAACTCCGGATGAGATCCCTGCAGCACAAGTGATGACGGTGTTCTCTGAAAATGTTGTAGTGTTAGAGGGCAAGGGAATCAGCGTGCTCCGCGATGCTGATGCGGCTCCTCTCTCGTATCATCCTGGTGCGGTGTTCGATACGGTCAGCCAATCCGCTGAGATCAGGCGTGTTCTGCCGGACAAGATCGAACTCTGCGGGCGCTCTGTCCATCTGACAGTTCCTATCGTCCTGAATCCACGCGTTGAGAAGCTTCGCCCAGATGTGTGGTCGCAGTACTTGGTGAGGACGCAGCATCTAGGGGATGTATCCCATGGCGAGGTACAATTCGACACTGAGATTGCTGGCGTAAGACGATATCCCCATGCCAACCTCGACGACACTTATGACGACGAGATGATGGAGGCGGCGACACAGATCCAGTTTCGAACCTATGCCGCGCAATGGACACCCACTGACGCTTCACCTGAGATCGTAGTTGGGCTCGCGAACCTTCTCCGGCTGTGCTCGACACTGCTGTATCCCGCGCCTGAACAGAAGGTCTTCATTTTCCCGGACACAGAGAAAGAAAGCATCTTGCTGGTCGATCTCGTCAAGGGAGGCAATGGAGCCTCTGCCCCGTTCCATCAGGAATCCGACCTTCTGGCCGAGCTCATTGCGCTGGGTGGGCGCATTGCCTTGGAATGCCCATGTGAACAAGGCCTGGCCGGTGTCCGTCCAAGCGCAGCGCTACAAACCCAGGATACCGGATGTCCTCGCTGCACACGTGTTGTGGGGCCCGTCATCCTGGACAGCGGCCGAGATCGGTTCGCAGATGTACACAAGCAACAATTACTTGCATGGCTTGAGCGACAGGATTTCCTTCCTGATTCGGCACATGTGCATCTTGAGGAAAAGTACAAAGGCATCAATGATTCCTTGCGCATTTCGGGCCCTGACCGTGGTTCTCGCCGTGGTGTCATTCGTTTGGTTCGGCAGGTTCTGAGCGACCGCTTGGGACTGGATATCTCCGATACCCTTCTTGGTTCTTTCGCGTGGCTAGATGGCGAATCTGAATACGCTGGCCTCTACGAATCCGGGCCAAATCGGCTATCCATTAAGAAGGATTTGAAGGAGTGGGTTGCCCTGGATGTCATGGCACACGAGGTTTTCCACAATCTTCAATACAAGCTGGAGGGGCTCTTTGATCATGGGGCTATAGGCAAGGAGGGACACACACATCCGCCGTTCGATGGCAAATTGTTCATTGAGGGCTCGGCGATGTGGGCGGAGAGCCATGCTGTTGATTTCTTTGCACTGCGCTCATCCCTCAATGCTGCGAATCTGCGCGTAGAGAAGGACGAATACGCCCATGGCTTTCAGCTGATGAAGTACATCGAGGAGAATCATGGTGGCGTTTCGGCAGTACTCAAGTTCCTCAGAACGGGTGATATATCACAGGTCACGGACGGGAAATACGGGGATCTCGCGTCGCTCTACGCCGATCTGGGGATTGTGACGCCCTAGTGTCCGAAGTCTGACTGACCTCGTATCCCTCGCCAGTACGCACGCAATGCAAACCATTCCAACTTCACTCTTGCCGGAACACGTGCGAACCCACTTTAACCAGCGCTGGGATTGGGCATGTCCAATTCCCTCAACGCCTCCTGAACCCTCGCGTCAGAAAACAGGTCGAGGACCGCTTCGTCAACCGCCTCAAGGAAAGCGGCGCGAACAGGTAGGGACATGAACGCATGGCGGAATCCAATTCTGACCAGCCGAAGGGCCTCCCACAGCGTGAGGCACTCTTCACCGAGGGTCTCGGAAGCCTTGAAGTATTCTTTCAGAATATCAGTTCTGGAAATGATTGGGTTGTCTGTATTCAAGCAGACAGGGATTCCTGCTTTCCGGTACTGCTCCAAGGGGTAATCCCGTCCCGGTTCACCCAGGGGTGTGAAGTGCGATGTCTGATGATTGCTTGTCGGGCATAGTTCGATACAGATCCGCTCTTCACGAACTCGCGCCATGAGCTTCTTGTCATCCGCGAGGGAAAGAGCGTGGCCGATCCTCCGGGCACCGAGGTCGAGGATTGCGTCCTCTACAAAGGATGCCGAAGCGTTCTCACCTGCGTGAACGGTCATCGGAAGATGGAGTCTGGCTAGTCGCTTGAATTCCGCGGCAAACTGCCCCGGCGGAAAATCGGATTCCCTCCCCGCAAGATCAAAGCCGACGACCTGGCACTTGCGCATTTCCCTCCTCAGGCCCCCCACCGCAAGGGGTTCCACGTGCGAATCAGCCTGGAAGAACATGGCCCCTGCAGCAGTCTCGAGTATCATCTCGGTGGTCGCCTTATGCCGTTTTCCCACCAAGACGAGACTCACCTTCACTGGCAGTGGCCTGCCGAATCGCCATCCTTCGCCCAGGAGCTCCTCCAAGTGGGGGAAGCACCAATCCCGGTCACCACCACCGAATAGACAATCCGGCAACCAAGTCGTACCCGGACCCGTGGACTCATCTCCTCTCCCTGGACCCTCCCTCCTCTCAACGGATTTCCCGAGCAGCCTCCCCTGATCGTAGCTGAATGCTTCTATGAGGCATCTGCAGGCATCCGAGAATCCAAAAGCGATCCCGTCGTTCACGTAGCCATCCGGAGAACCGCGCAGTTCGACATAGCAGAGCCCGCTTTCTACAAAGGACCGCATTAGATGCTGCGCATAGAGGTGAATAAGGAACGGATGCCGAAGATGAAGACTCCCACAGAATTCACACCCCTGCAGGTATTCAGTCAGACTGCTGCTTCGCGTTCCAGTTGCCAACGTCCAGGAGATCGGCGCTTCCGCAAAGCGGGAACCCTGCGGCCGTGGCAAGCATAGCCGGAGAGGTGGAACGGCAAGCCCCTCGCGAGGGAGACCCCACCCCGCCACACGAAAGACACTGGGCTGGCAGTTGTAGGTGGGAGCACCCTTGCACCTTGACCCATCTGGAGGATAGAAGCAGTTCCGCATTTGGCACCAAACTTCCTCACGCCTCTGCTTCTTGTCTCCGCGTGGCGACGGATCACCTCTAAACCAAGAGAGGATATCGATGGGATCCTCTACATCTGGGCCCTTTCCCTTCTTTCGGTCCCCCTTCTTTCGGTCCCCCTTCTCTTGCTCACCCCATTGCAGTGCTGACCCCTCTTGCCTACCTGCCAAGACTAGCAAATAAAGTCTGACAAAGGTGTTGAGTGTGAGTGTGTCCTCATCAGATCGCGTTTCAAGATGGTTTAGCGCAAAGCAAACCAAACGCAGATCATCATGCCCGTCTGCCAGCGCCCGCTTAACCTCGCCAACGGAGACATAGTCACTGATTTTCAGTTCTCTGTGGAGCAGCGAACGGAAAGCGCTGTACTGCTCACGGAGGTCGCTTCGTTGCTTATCAGACAAATCGAGGGACTTCAGCTCTTTGTCACACCAAGAGAGCTGCTCTATGATTGAGCTACCCACTTCCCTCGCGAGATTTGCTATCCAGCTATCTCCCCCCTCGAAGAGGAGATCGCTGCATTCCAAGTGCATTGCCACCTGAAACCTCACCCGGTGAGCTTTGTGGTCAACGAACTGGCATAGTTTCTCGACAGCTGCGAGATGCCCTGCATGCAAACGTGGCATTTCTAGGAGACCAATGAGGGAGGCAATAACAAGAAACTCGGGTGCCATGCAGGTGCCAATATGCACGTGCAGGTCCGCTTTTGGGATACCGCGGAGGATCTTCGCGACGATCGAATGCCGTCCTTTGTCAAGTTCTGGGCAGTCGCTCAGATGTGGGATGCGTATGGAATGAAGCAGCCCGGAGACTTCATTGGGAAGCCGATCGAGACTTCGAAAGTTGCGCTGTAGCTGATCGGAACTACGGATTGTGCTCTTCTCCGCTGCCGCAAGAACGGCCGGAAGGGCAAGCAGTTGTGCCTTTGCCACGTACGCGGATGCACCAGCCCTAAGCGCATTCTGAATGGGACCTGGGTCTGTAGTCCGGCTGAGAGCTACCATTACCGGAATGCGTGTCTGCCCGGAATGCGGCACCGGCTGAAGATCGCGGAACAGGCGTCCGAGTCCCCGGATAAGCGCGGGGCCTTTGAACTCGAATACACCGGATCTGCTCTCGTAGAGCTGATCAACAACCACAAAGGCGGTCTTACTGGCAACTTCCAATAGAGACTTTTCGCCGGGATCGCGGCCAGAGAACAATGGGGTGAGGTGCATCGTGGGGAATGCGTGTTGCGCGTCCAGCATGCGTGGGCGAGCAACCGGATGATACTGAAGAACCTGTTCGAAGAGCTGCCGGCAGTTGCCCTTGCAGGGATTCCAGTGCCAGATCTCGAATCCCTTAAGGTTGAAAGCCGCAACACGTTCGAGCTGCTTCAGGTATTTGCCCACTGCGTCGTCCACGAGGAGTATCCAATTTCGCGATTCGTCAAGGGGCTTGAGTGTACAACGCATTGCCCTGCACAAGTCACTGCAGGCTGTTCGGAAAACACTATTCCTAAGGGTCGTGGCGATGACGTCAGCGCTTGTCTCGAAGCAGCTTGGCCGAGTGGCTTCTTCGTCGTGACGATGTTTCGGATAGTCGTGCGAGATGCACATCAGCCCATAGTAGAAATGCTCGATGGGCGCGTCTTTGTCGAGACAGGCACGGAACGGTTCGTTGTTCGTAACGTTACTGAGAAGGTCTCCAGGTATATCGCGCTTCTCGAGGCCAAGATTTGCCAAGAGGAGTCTTCGGCACTCTTCTGTCCTGTGAGGAGCGAAACCTTGGGACTCTGCGCCCTCGCAGCCCCGCCGGTCGCTCAGCCACCCAAGTACATCGGCGAGATTGAATCCACTGAAGAGACAGGAGTAGATCCAGGGACAAGACGGGTTCTCTCCGGGAACGCCGTCCACCTCCGCGCCTAGACATAAGCAGCGTTTCGGAGTGCCCCCGAGTACACCATGGTAGAACGCCAATGCATCATGACTGATAGCCATTCCCGAAGCAATGTGGTTCAGGATGACTAGAGAGGCCTCGCTGGAGTTCTTGGTCTCATCCCAACCCAATGCGACCAAGATCTTCGCAAGTGCCCTGACTGGTGGATTCCCGCTTGGGCAAATGAAGAATGCCCTATTGTCGTCACCTGCCTTGAACATGTGCACTTTCCTTGGTCGGCGGAGTGATGGCAGGAGGACCCATCCTCGGTGGGCCCGCTGGCGTCTTCGCTACCACTCCAAGTCCGGGAATCGTATCTCGCCGTGCGGCCAACGACGCCAGCACCGCGCTGTCAATCTATCGGCCTGAACTCGACTGAAGTACGCTGCGTTGGCGATTCCACTGCGCTGCTGATTGCCAAGATGACCTATTCCTGTCCACGTGGCGGACGCCTCCCCAGAGACCAATCTGCGTGGATTCAACACAATCATCGAATCCATCTTCGCCGGGATGGGCACGGGGCAGGCTCCACCGTCTCGAGGTTACTCCCCTGCTCAATAGGTCCTCCACGCCCCCGGCCTCTTGGCCCGGCCGCCCACCTGGATCTCGCGGCTCACCTCTCCCAGCTCTTCACAATGCAGCAACCGCAGCACAACCTCAGTCTTCTGCTGGGCGCTGCACCGTTCGGGAAGCTCCCGCTTCGCCTTCTTCCCCTCGTCTGATCACTCGTCCTTCATCATGACACCACACTATTCTGGCAAGAACTCGGCGCCGGGGGGATCCAGGTTGCCTGCCCTAGCTTCTGGTGATCGGCTTCTTCTTCCGCCCACGCGGCCGCAACCGAAGTGCAGTCTCGTGAGCTTCCCGGATTACCGGATCCTCCAAGAGATCCTCTATTACCCCGGGGCGGATTGCCAGCAGCCGCTTGATTAGATCGGCGGCCCGGTCGGTCGTGAGCTTGGCGTCTCCCGTGATGAGTTTCATGGCCGGAGTGATTTGGACTCTGCCTTCCGGATTCTCAACCGTCGGACGTCGTGTAACTTCCAAAGCAGCTTTCAAATAGCGGGCCACGAGTTGTGCGTAGGCCCCCTGGAGTTTCGGCAGCCTTTGAGCGAGAGCACTGGCTTCAGGCGAATCGAGGTCGAGCGCAAGCATATCCCGTATAATCTGGTCAACACTCTCGGCATCACCATCGCCGGTGGATCCCGCTCTCCTATCGGGGGGAGCGACTTCGGCGCCGTCCAAGTGAACCCGGCCCTGGTGCCCCCGCTCCAATCGCAAGCCAAGGTGTGTGGGGACGAGGTATTCGTTGTCTGGATAGTTTGTTACGGCAGCTCCAACGCAGTCGCGCAACTCCCTGATATTTCCCTGCCAGTCATGAGCACATAGCATCTCAAGCGCATCGGGATCAACTGCTCGCTGTTTGGCCTTTGGGTTCTCTTGCTCTGCCTCTCGCAGAAACTTCTCAACCAGGAGGGAGACGTCCTCCCGGCGGTGTCGAAGTGGCGGAAGGTAGATCGTTCCGCCTCTGCGAAGCCGATCGAGGAGGTCCTTCTGGAACCTTCCGGATACTGTCATCCCTTCAATGTCCCCATTCGTGGCAGAGAGGACGCGCAGATCAACTGCCTGCTCCTTTCCGGTACCCAGAGGGATCACCTTCCCGGTCTCCAAAACCCTCAGCAATCCGGCCTGCGCAACAGTCGGCATGTTCCCGATTTCATCCAGGAAGAGATCCCCGCCATCTGCATCGACGATGCGGCCCAGCCGGGCCTTGTCGGCGCCAGTGTACGCCCCTTTCTCGTGTCCGAACAGTTCACTCCGAAAGAGCTCCGGGCTCAGCATGCCCGAGTCGATGGTGACCAGTGGCCGTGGTTTCCCCCCCCTGCTGCTCTGCCTGTTGATATATCCAGCTAGCAGTTCTTTGCCCGTTCCCCTCTCGCCCCGGATCAGAACATGCTGCCGCGTTCGCGAAATGCGGCGTGCAGCTCGCAAAGCCAACAAGAGTTCCGTTGAGCAACCAACGATTTCACCAACCTCATCCGGGATCAGCCCATGGTACCAGATATCTTCCCGCAGGCGGCCAGGACTCTCGGCATTCTCCCTGGGAAGAAAGTCAAGTCCACCCCGGTACGCATACTCGCGACTCACTGCGTCTCTCGGCATGCTGGAGAGGATGATGACGGGGAGTTCGGGCAATTCCTCCTGAACAGCCCGCAGGACGTGCAAACCGAAATATCCTTCGGGATCCTTGTCTGCGGGGCGCCCCTTCGGCATGCCTTGGGCCCGCCGATTGCTGTCAGATGTGACTTTGCCGGTCAAGAAACAGAGGTCTAGGAGGACCAAGGTCCAGGGCGGGACTCCCGCTGGCCTCCCGTCCCAACCTGAATGGATGGCCCGTAACACCCCCTCAATATCGTTCTCGACCGTGTCACCTATCTGGGCGCAGTGTGGGTTTTGCCCTCGGCAATAGACAACCTCAGCCAAGGGTTGCTTGATTGTCTGCGTGCGTGTGCCCTCCGGTTCATCCCCGGTGATGTCACGGAATAAGTATTGTCCACACAGGTTGGCCCGTTCCTCATTCCTTTGATAAGGGTGAGTCCGCCCGAAGACATCATCTACGATCAGAATCCGTGGTATGAATGCGCCCTTGTTCATGCAGCCATCACATCGCTCGGAAACGTCTCAATCGCCCTGGCCAGCGCCAGGCAGCGCTGGAGGAAGTCGAGGAATAGGTCTCGGAGGGCTATCAGGACTTCTTTCGACCCAGAACCAGTACAGCTCTTGATCTCCTGCTGCAATCTCACATAGCTGGCGTCGGCTGCCTCTGCACACGCTTTGCCATGGTCGATCCAAGTCTTCACCGGATACCGGGACAGCCAAAGGTGATGCGCTAGCTCTGGCAGCCAATCCTTTGCCCCCTCGTTGCACCGGGAGAGCGGCTTCTGCGCGAAGAGACAGCTTGGCGACATCTGGCCCTCAAACTCCTCGGGCAGCCCCTTGGCCTCTTGACGGTGCGATTCCCACATTCTCAGAGTGTGTTCCACGAAGGTGGCTTCAAAGGCAGCATCTTCAACCTTCCCATCCATAATGTTGAGCCATTTGTGCAAGGCAGGCATATACTGGTTCTTGAGCCAGTCATGGTTGAACTGACTCCGGCGTTCTTGCCAAGCAGAGGTCATTGTTCACGCTTCCCGAGTTTTCCGGCCAATGCAAGATATGCTCTGGCCACGACTTCGGGTTTGATGTCCCCTTTGCCGCCCACAACCTGAGTAATGAGTGCTTTGACATGTTGCCAGGGTCCGTTGCCTTGCCGGCCCCACTCCTGCTGAGCTATCTTCAGAGGATCATCCTCGCCGAAGATCTTCCACCACGTAGGATCCAAAAGCGTCTTCTGCAGACCCAATCGGTCTCTCCCGAGCATACCCGGTAGTTCAACTTCCGGATTCCTGATCAGGGTTTTCCAACCCATCCGTTCCAGTGCCTTGTCACACAGCTCATGCGCGGGCTGATCCTGCGCGATGTCGAGTTTGGCGGTCCTTGGATCAACGTGGGCCGCAAGGTATCCCTGGCAGAGAATAGTGAGTGCAGGCAGGATCTGCGGGTCCGGGTCACGGAAGAAGAACCCCCGAAGATCCCTGACATCCCCACCAGCAGCAAGGGTCTTGATGATCTCTCCGTCGCTCAGTCCACTCAAGATCGCTTCCCAGTGTGCCTTAGGCAGATCAAACGGCTTCGGGACCAACTCGAAACCGTAGGCACCCACCTTCGTCTTTACGGGCAGCGCCGACCCCGGGCGGCCCTGACTTGACATACGAATTCGAATCTCATCCTTGCCGGCACTTGCCAGAACCGATTCCCAGGTATCGTTCGATGGCGGATGTATCAGACCAATTGTCCCAACAACCTCGGCCGGAGCATACGCCTGCGGCGCGACAACAAGGCCACATTCTTCCGCCACCTGCTGCACCGTGGCTACCGGAATCACACCTCCTCCGGTGTGATCGTAGACACACAGCGTGGTACGCTTTTGAGGGGAATTCACATGCATGCCCTCCTAGGTGCGGACTGCCGTCCAGAAGAGATGAACCCACCCGGGGCGAATGTAGGGCGCAACCACAGGAAGTCTTGTCTCGTCAGATGTATCGTCGAACAGGCCCTTCCACTCAGCATCTAACTCTGAACCAAGATTGATCGTAGCGCGTGTCAGATTCACGAGGTGCGTTTTCATCCCGTGACCTCTCCCTGTGTCCCTGTGATAGCTCTCCCTGAGCCCCCAATCCCTTTCAGCGCATTTGACAGCTACCCGGTAGATTTCTGCATCGCCCTTACCTGTTCTCAAGCAGTCCCACACGATCTCCGGGCTGTCGCTTTTCGCCTCTGCCGCGAAGAGCCGAAGGGAGAGAAGAAAAGGTAGCCCAGGACTGACAGGAAATCGATACTGTCTACCTTCATCGATTCCCGTAGTCCGGATCTCGAGCTTCTGCATTGCCGCTCTGAGTGTTGCGCCATCTATCGCGTAGCTGGGTGGGTGACTCGGCGGCTTATCGCCCTTAAGCTTCCTTTCCCCCCGGTAGTCCTTCTCCTCTTCACCATCATCGGGGTGCCAGATCATAAGACTCTTTGCTGAAGTGAAGAACGGGTCGCGGTTCGCATCCCCTCTCTCCATCCCTAGCCATCCAGCCACCTCTTGGGCGTGATCTGGGTGATCCTCACAGTGGTATTTGCCTCTAAACCATTTCTCCGGCCAGCTCTCGTTCCATGGCATGGCATAGAGCCGCAGCGCACTCCCTATATGAGGATCCTCGTGGTAGAACAATCCTAGGATCCATCCGTTCAATTCGTCGTCTATTGTGCCCCGCGTGGCAAAGATAGCATAGCGTACCAGTCCCTTACCAAGTCTGTCTGGCTTCCTAGTGTAGAACCGCATATGAGTGAACGGAATCTCGTGCTGCTCCCGGAAACGTATGCCATAGTCGTCCCCCTCGTCCCCCGGCGCTCCAGCGTTTCTGACATCCAAGAGGAAGAGAGTGGTACTCTCCTCACTTCGCAGGAGTTCGCTGATTCTTCCAGCTCGCAGCTCGAAGTTCGCGACGCCAAAACCTACACTGCGCTTGTTGCACGAAGCCGCGATCTCCCGGATTCGCCATTGGTTGGTCTTTGCCATCGCCGATTCATCCTCTTCCGTGAGCTCTTCCCTCAATGCTGAACGGATCTGTGTCTCACCGATCATCTCCTCGCCGGGCTCGAAGTTCTTCTGCACCTTAGGTGAAGGGAAGAACATATCATCAATCCACACCACTCGCAGTGTGGCTTCGCTGTTCACAAGCCAGAACACATCGTCCATGTGATTCAACCTCCTAGCGCTCTCTTCTCGTGATGGATCTTCCGGACCCACCATCTCTCCTTCGAGTTTCCGTCGTCCGTCGCAGCCATGACTGTCCATGAGGGCAGTGCATCTGCCAACAGCTGCAAATCATTGTCCTGGTTAACGGGCAGGGAGTCCTTGAGTTCCTTCTCCCACGTTGGGTTTGAAACGGTAATCACGCACGATCGGGGAAGCGTGTCAATATCGAACCTTATGTGACTAATAGTGCTCTCCGCGGTTTGCAGGTGCAATTCGGTGTGCTGGATAGCCTCTTTGAGAACCGTAAGGATAATTCCAAAGAGTATCGCCGCACAATATTCCCCTCGTTCGCCATCCAAACCCAGATCCGCGGGCCTTGCGGATCCGAAGACTTTCACCGCAGGCCTGTGAAGGTCGCTAGGGAGTAAGCCATGTTCGGCTAGGCGGGAGTCCGCCTCTGGCCTCGCAAGGACTTTGACAAGATCCTGTACCAGAGAATCGCCCAATCCTTCCGTCAGTATCTGTCTCTCAAACGGTCTGAGCCGCGGGACAGAGAGGAACAACCTATCTTCGCTACCGGGTCTCGGTGCGCGGGAAAGGAGAGCGCTCTTCAAGGCCAACCAGAAGAGAGAGACCGGTACTCTGAACCCACACTCAGACCCACTGCTAGCCTCATGCTCGATCAGATCCTCCATGGCGAGGGACACTGAGTGGGGAAGATTGTGAGCAGCCGCGCTTCGTCCCCTGTCAGACCACAGGTCTCTAAGGGACCTGTCCCCTTGAAGAGAATGGTGCGCAAGGCAAACTAGCCAAGTGTATCTCAGAAGCCTCGTGGCCGCACGTGCGTCATTCGGGTTCCAATCACCAAAGGGAATCAGATAGAGCCAGAACGCCCCCCTGTAGTCGAGAGGGAAATCTCTCCTGCTAGGGTTCGCCACATGGAAATTGAACCCTAAAGGCACACCATATAGGGCAGATTCGCGGAATCTCGTTGGTAATGCCTCACTGAATGAATCATGTAACGATTCATGCATTGTGGCGTGACACGCCAGCAGGTCGTCGATTTGCTTATCATCATCCTCAATTTCCGCACCAAGTCGCCCTTCTAGCGCGGCGAAATTGTCCCTGAAGTCCCCGACGTTGAGGTCTTCAAGCGTATCACAGGCGTATCCAATCATAGCTTCCACGCTGTTCCTGTCTTTGATTCTGTCTCTTTCCTGGTCAGCCTCCGTGGCTCGCGCCTCTTCGAAGGCTTTGCGGACCCGGTCTCTCAGGTTTCTCATTTTCTCACTTCGGGCTAGCCTGACCTCTCCATCTTGACACAACGTGACGACCGCGTTCGGCCAATCCCAATCTGTCCCTTGCCCGGCAGCACCATGGAAAGCACTATGCGCAAAGGGGCCCGTATGCGATCGCTGGAGTTGCTTGGTAAGAGTTTTCCAGGCACACAAGAGGTTCATGTTCAGTGTCGATTTGCCGCCTTCATCTGCCAAGGACTCGGTCAGCCAGATGCGACGCTCTTCTACAATCGTCCGCATTGGGTTCGATGCACTGCGGGTCGGAAATATTGGCGCAGTATCGAGGAAAATCACTCGAAACTGCCGCAGCAAAGCCTCCCGAGCGATGTAGCCATCCACTTGTACAGTGGGATTGCTTCCGGTATCTTCATCTCTGAGAATGCGCTCGTCTGTGACGGCCACTTCCCCGGGGCCGTTTGCACCCAGGAGGCTCGGCAGCGGCAGCAGATGCGGCCTGGCCCTTTCTTCTACTATGCGCTTGTGCAAGTGAACGCGATCGGCCCAAGTCTTGCCAGGACCATTCTTCGCCGGGGTCCAGCTCGGGGCCTCAGCTTCAACAGACCATTCCGGAGCACGAGAAGGAACGATCTCGTAGTAGATTAGGGCAAAATGAATGTCCTTGCCACCCTTTGCGGACAGCTTCTCTTTCATCTTCTCGTAGGCCAGTTCCCATGTCTTGGGCACCAGATCGTTGGGGTGATCGTTGAACTTTCCACCTCGCCCGCTGGCAAGGTCGCGGTAGTGCTGAAGAATATTTGCGTATTGCCCGACGAGGAACTCCTTCACGGGATAGAAATCCGGGAGGATCGGCACACAACTGATCTTCCCACCACCAGGGAAAGCGGCTCTGATTCTTCGGATCAGATGAAAGGAATCCGCCTTACCTCGGAGTTGCTCAGTGACAGCGGCTCCATTCCGAAGTGCACCGGCGTAGGTCGTCATCTGGTTCCCGATACATATGCCACCATCTGGATCAAGGCACTGAGGAACGAGCGCGATTTGCTTCTCGAACTCCAATTGCCCATCCGGGCCTGCAAATGCATGAAGTGCAACATCGTCGCGAAAGCCTGGGTGTGTGGGGTTGTATGGAGGAGATAGGATAACCGCATCAAAGAGCCCATGGTGGTTCACAGCGAAGTTCTCGTCAAAAGGCTCCTGTGCCACACAGATGCTGGCGTCTGGAGCATCACGATATGCATCGGGACCTTCGATGGGGTCAAGTTGATTTACTGCGGCGTTCTGCTTCGCGAACATGCAAGCGCGTGGACTCACATCGATAGCTAGGACCCGACACTTGTAAACTCTGGCCGCTACAATGGCAAAGATGCCAGAGCCTGTACCCACATCGAGCACTCGCATGCCAGGGGCAAGATTCTTCCCCATGAGTCGACTCATGAAGATCTGCTCCTCCTCCAAGATGGGGAGAACCCGATCCCAGCGAGAATCCCTAATGGAGTCAGCTTCGATCAGCAGACTGTCGAAGAAGGCAAGGCCCCGTGAGGGCCTTACATAGCAGGACTTCCACTTGAGCGGAAAACGATCACCCACGAACCGAAGCCTCCTCAGCCAGCGGCACAAGCCTACCCCCGCGGAACACGCCGATTTCTAGGGGAGTCAGGAGATCACCGTCTGCATCGAATCTCAGTGGCCCGGTGATTCCCTCTATGTCAGTATTCCTCAGGGCCTCGATCCATTCGGTGCCACTCGCCGATGTTGCGAGACGCTGAGCGGCGTCATGAATAATCAAAGCCATGTCATAGCCGAATGCATGTGTGTATCGCGGCTCTTTGCCGAAGGTGGTCTCGAAGCGTTCCCGCCAGGCGGCCACCGCCGGGCGGTCCGGGCGGGTCACAAACACCGGAGCGACCACTCGGATTCCCTCCAATTCATCCGCCCCAAGAATCTCTGCCGCGTCCAGCATGTCATAGGTGGCCAGAGTATTTCCATCTGTGATCAGATCAAACGGCCGAAGCGCGCGAACCATGCCCACCAGTTCGGCCTGGAAACCGTTCAAGATGATGAGATCTGGACCAAATGCCCTTACCTTGACTGCAGTATCCTTGAAGTCCTTCCTGCCGAAGTCAAAGGGTTCAACCAATAGCGCATCGACGCCCCTGGCCTGCAGTCCGGGTGTCACGATCTTTTCGAACTCCTCCACCGTGTGCGGCAGCTGTACGTAGATTATCGCCACACGCTTGGCGGCCAGATCCTGAGCATACGCGATATAGACGGGTGGTTCGATCTTGTAGCTCACCCAGGTCCTGAAGTTATTACGTGAGTTCTTGTTGATAAACGCGTCAAAGATCCATACGAAGTGAGGCGTTCCCTTCGTCGTAATCCGATCCATGATGGCCATGGTTTGAGGCTTGACACCCGAGACATAGACCGCTGGTGGATTGAGGTACTGCTGCTGCATGATACTAACCGCGATCTGGGGATCACTCTGATTGTCTTGCCAGTCGAAGACCGGGACTCGCGTCCCGGGCCTTGACGTCTCGAGATCAGCGAGGGCCATTTCCACTCCCTGCCGCACTGCAAAGCCGTAGGTTGCAAGCGCGCCGGTGAGAGGAAGATTGGCTGCGACGCGCACAGAGTGTTGCTCACCTGTTCCGCCGCAACCGGTCAGCAGTGCGGTCGTCGTGAGAGCAGTGGCTACCAGCGCAACCGTACAGAGAGTCAAGAAGGTCTTCCTTTTCATTCTCGCTATCCCCCTTCCCTTGTTCAGCCGAGCTCGCCTAGACTGCCCGGCACAGCTATCAGGACTGCCGCATCCTTGAGGTGGTTCCTTAGAGATGAGCCGAAAGACCTCAGAGATGCCATGTCTAGGGCAGAGAGAGGCTCATCTAGGAGAGCAACGGAGAAGGCCCCACTGTTTGTGGCACAGGCCGTTGCCACGCTTTGTTTCTCCCCACCGCTCAAGCTCGACATCCGCTTGTTGAGCAGGTGAGTGAGTCCTTCCGGAATGCTCGTAACATGAGTGAGGCGGAAGGCCTCGCGCACTGTCAAGCTGGGAAATACGTGGTCCCGCGCCTGCAATAGTGAAAGCCCGGCCTGGGCGCACTCCCAGGGCGTCTGTCCCTGAATTTCTCGGCCAGACAACTCAATCCGGCCGTATGTCGGGCGGATTAGACCGGCAAGCGCTTCCAGAAGCGTCGTCTTACCCCAGCCGTTTGGAGCCTGCAGAATGGCGAGATCACCGCGGCGCAAGGCGAAGCTAAGACCTCTGTGCTGGCCGTCCTCTCCGTGTATGCCAATTACCAGCCGCCTGCCGCGGTGCACCACGAGATCCTCAACTTTTAGCACGATCTCGCCCTGTCTGTCCTGCGAAGGAGCGATGGTGGATAGTATGGCCCCCCCGGGTAGTCTCTGGTTCTTCACGTCAGCACGCATTCCAGTCAATTCAGCAGCCCATGACTGTAGATCATGTCCATTTGATGCCCTGTGGACAGTGGCTTTCTTCCCGACATTCTTAACTTCCAGCTTTCCGTCCTTCAGTGTCCACACGGTGGTCGCCAAATCAACGATGCGGCGGATGTTCATGACATGCTCAACGATAACAAGCGTCATTTTCTCGTCCTGGGCAAGCTTGCGCAAGAGCCCCATAATCTCGCTTACACCATTGGCATCCAGGCCGGCAAGCGGTTCATCTAGAAAGAGCACACGGGCGCCTGCCTGGACAGCGCGGGCGATTGCGACCCGCTTTGACTGTCCAAGCGAAACCTTATCGCCACTGGACATTTCCCGCCCGGCCAGACCCAACTCAGCCAGGACCTTCCTGGCCGCCGTGAGATTCTGTTTCTCACGCTTCGTGCTCCTGGAAGGACGCAGGAGAGCCCAGATTGGATTCTCCATGGCCTGTGCCGGAGTGGCGACCGCAATATTGTCCTGCAGCGTTAGGGTGGGAAAGAGGCGGATATCCTGCCAGCTTCTGCCAAGCCCCTCCCGGCATACGCGTTCTGGGCTGAAATGGTCGAAGGGATTTAGAGTTCGCCACCATTTGGCAGGAAAGCGGAAATACTCGCTCGAACCATTGGTGAGCAGGTGAATTTCTCCGGCATCAGGCACCAGATTGCCCGTAAGGACATTGAGTAGGGTGGTTTTCCCGGAGCCATTGGCGCCCCGCAAGAGCACGACCTCACCTCTTTGGAGCTCTAAGGAGATTCCATCCAGAACAGTCTGGCCCCCGAAAGCCTTGCGGATTCCTGCTGCGCGCAGTTGCCAAGGGTACCCAGCTCCGGGCTTGGTCGAATTCGCCGACCTCCCGGTCAGAGCAATCATGTTCGGCGCCATTTGTTCTCACTCTATCCGATAATCTCCTGCCAGGCCCTGTGGCCTGAAATGCATCATGAGGATCAATAGCAAGCCATATGCCATTAGGCGAAGGCTAGAAGCGGCAGCTTGAGGGATTTGGGCGAAGCGCAGCGCCTCTGGAATGGCCAACAGAATTAGGGCACCCACCAGTGGCCCCCGGAAATTGCCGGCCCCACCTACTATGACCATCGAGAGCATTAGGATGGAGGCGTCCAGAGAAGCGGTATTCGGATCTATATAACTCACATAAGAAGCGTAGATTGCGCCGGCAACGGCTACCATCCCACACGCGATGGCGAAGGCCTGAACCCTCGCCAGGCGGGTGTTCTTTCCAAGTCCCCGGGCGGCAAGTTCGTCGTCGCGCATTGCCTTGAGCAACCTCCCCCAGGGCGATGAGAGAAGACGCCACGAGAGAATTCCGCAAGCCACTGCTGACGCAAGGGATAGCGCAGCCATGCTACCCGGAGTATCTAATTCGATACCCAAGATGGCAGGTCGGGGGATATTGGCGAGGCCAAAGGGGCCGTTGGTCAGATTGGTCCAGGTCCCTGGTTCCTCAGAGGCATCGAACCAATTGTAGAAAAGGCTGAAGAACAGGGCCTGAACCGAAAGCGACAAGAGGACGAAGGAGTCCCCCTTGAATCGCCACGCGGGCAGGGAAACAGCCAGGCTCAATAACACCGCGACCCCAACGCCGAGGCCCGTGGCAGGAAGGAATCCCCATCCGAGCTTGAGCGTGGCCAGAGCGTAGGCGTAACTCCCTACAGCGAAGTACCCTGCATGGGCTAGAGTCAGCAATCCACAATACCCAATGATGATGTTGAGGCTCATAGCCATGATCACATAGATGCCCAGATAGGTAAGCAAGTGCAGGAGATAGCTCAAACGTCTGCCTCCATTCTGCCCTTCCGGCCCAGAAGGCCACTGGGGCGGAAGAAGAGAAACAGCGCCAGAAGGAGAAAGGTCACCGCTTCTTGCCAGCGGGCCGAGAAAAACCAGACGGCCCCTGAGCGAACGAGACCCAACAGCAGCCCTCCCACGAGGGGACCGTAGAAGGACCGCCTCCCCCCGATGATCACTGCAACGACGGCCAATATCGTGGCATGCAGACCCCCATGCGCATCAAAGCCCACATCATTGGCGACTAGAAGCGAGCTGGTCGAACACAGAACTCCCGATATTCCGAAGGCCAGGAGACGAAGTCTCCGGACATTGTAGCCACGCAGCGCGAACTCCACTGAGTTCTCTGCCAGCGCCCGGAACCGCAATCCGAGACCACTGAAACGCAGCCAAACATAGAAGATGGCCAGCACGCCAATGGAAACTGCTGCCGCCATGAGCTGGGCGCGGGTGAGCACAAGTCCTCCGATGGTGGTCACGGCATCCACTCCGGTTCGTAGAACTTTCGGCTCGTTCCCCCAAATCATCGCCGTCGCCTGGGCAATGACGATGTAGGCTCCTAGAGAAGCGATGAGATGTGCGCCTGATGGTGCCCTCTTCCGATCCAGCAGGGCGTGATTGGCCGCCTCGCATGCCAGAGAGAGTCCCGCCCCGGCGAGAACCGCAAGGCCGAGAGCGAACCAGGGAGACCATCCTAGCCGCAGGCAAGTCCATGCGCAGAAGGGCGCCGCGGCATAGATACCGCCAAGGGCAAGGTGGAACACGCGCGTGGGAAGGTAGGCCGCCGTGAAGCCCAGCGCCAATACCACGATCGTCAAGCCCGTTATGATTCCATTTGCGACTACCTGCATCCCATACCCTTCGGCCAGGAGACGTTTCCAGAGACGAACAGGTCAGCAAAATACGCGCAATTGACATGCCAAGCAAGGATATCGGTCCGCAGGCAGCAATTCTAATTTTGGCAGCTTCCGCCCGCCGCTGAGGACCTTGGGGCGAGGCCCGAGAGGTCAGGAGTCCGGCGCGGGGGAAGTTTTCTGACTTTTTCTCTGGACTCATTCTCCCATCTGCCGTATTCCTATCCTCAATGGAAGCGGAGAGGATCATCCAGGGGCGCCGGATCACACCGGGTGATGTTGGGCTGATCCGTGGTTTGTTGGCTGCGAACCCGTCGTGGAACCGCAGTCGGCTCTCGCGGGATCTATGCGAAAGATGGGGCTGGCGCAATGCCAAGGGTCGCCTGAAGGACATGGCCTGCCGCACGCTTCTTCTGAAACTGGAGCGCATGGGCCAAATCCAACTCCCTCCCCGGCAAGCGGGTCGGC
>JAGMDA010000098.1 GCA_023128935.1 Candidatus Eiseniibacteriota bacterium
GAAGAGTCCGATCAAGCGGACCACTGTCCAGCGCGGCACAGGCCCCATACGGCGCGTCATCACGTCTCGCTGAGTTACATCCACACGGAGGTGCAGGCGGTCTTCCTCGGGCAGGTTGGTGAAGAATGTGAGCAGCGCTTCGATGTCATCGGAGGTGGCAAGGCGGACAACGACAGCACGTCCATCCTTGCCCTTAAATACCTTCGGGTAGCGGATCACGGCTTTGCCCTTCTTCTAGGATGGCGCTCCCGCCCGCGTCCGTCCATCCCGTGCATGAGATCCTCCATCCGCGCCCAGGCCTCGTTAATATCGGCGGTCATGATGATCACATCATGGAGTTCTCCATGGAGTGAGCGCATGTGGTTATGGCGGATCATCTCCTGGCGGAAACCAAGGGCCTCCACGATCCGCTTGCCAGAGGTCTCCTCAGCGGTCACCGCGCCGATGACCTTCTCGACGCGCCGCCGGGTGGCCTCCTGGAACAACTCCTTGAGCATGATCGTGCCAAGCCCGCGTCCCTGGTAAGAGTGGGCGACGACACAACGGATCTCGGCCGTGTGCTGCTTCCAGCCGTGTCGAGGTTGAAGAAGGAAAGCATCTCCGATGATCTTTTCGCCAAGCAGTGCCACGAGAGACCACCGCTCCACGGCATCCGAATGCTCCATGCGGATGCCGACGTTCTGCCGGTCCGTTACGTCCATCCGCAGGTAGAGGCGATCCTCCTCAGGCAGGGCGAGGAAGAACTGGTGGGAACGGTCCAGATCGTCTTTGTGAAGCGGCCTCAGGACGACCTCAGTACCATCCTTTAGATGAGCTGTTTTCGGGAAGGATCCCATGCATAACCCCACGCTCGGGGATTACAGACTCTTTGCGTTATGTCATCTATCGAGCGCCAGCCAGCCATGTTCCGATGACACGGCACCGACCATCGCGCGAGACGCTAACACCATGCCCGGCAGGATAGATCAAATGGTGAGTTAATGTAAATGGTGAATCGTGTGGGGGGCAGTGTTGGCAGGCACCTGAGCGGGATTCAGGGCCCCAGGAGCATGCGGTAGCAACTTACGCCCGGCAGTCCCTCCTCCTCGCCCGCGGGAATGCCCATCCCTGCCCCGAAGAGGATCAGGTGATGGCCGACATAGAAGCTCCTGGCCGGCTTTAGGGGGCGTCCTGTTTGGATCAGGAGTTCCTGCTTGAAGCGGCCTGCGCCGTCGAAGACCTCGATCCTCTCGAGAATCCCTTCCGGTAGGTCCTGAGCATGCCGGCAGGTTCGCACCCAGAGCTGGTTCTCGGGCCCGGTCTGAAGCGCGAGGATCATCGGCTTCGTTGGCGCGAAGTCCATTCTAATGGTCCTTCTCCGGTGTCGCCCCCCGCGTATCTGAACACTCCTCTCCTCCAGTTCCTCCAGCTCCTCCTGGGTTCGTTTGAGGGGCGAGAGGCCCTTGCGGTGGATGATCCGTTCCAGAGATCCGTCGGCGGAGAAGACGCCGATCTCATAGGCCTCTCTCTGTAGCCGTGCACACAGCCGGCCGTCGGCCAAGAGGGTCCATCCGCCCCGCTCGAAGGTCAGATTCCGATCTGTGATCAGGATGTGATCTTCGGGCTCCTGGTCGTGGCGTCGCAGGTAGGTGCAGACAAGGTTCCCTTCGTGTGAGATTGCCGCCAGGGTCAAGTCGGTGCTCCGGATCCCTTCGCTCCGGCGCCGGTGGGCAACTTCGATGATCAAGCGCGATGCCCCGCTTGTCGCAGCCGAGAGCATGAGTCGTCCCCCGCCCTCCGGATTGAGGAAATCCAGCGCCACCTCCCCTGCGGGCACCCCATCGCTGTGGAATTGAATGATCCTGGCCGGCATCATCTCGGCGACTCCGACAAGCCCCCCAGGCACGAGAAAGACGCTCCGGGGACGCTGGAATTCCCCGGGGCCCTCGCCCTCGCGGCCCATAGTTCCGAGCAGCTCGCCTTCGGGTGAGTAAACCAGGACCTGATGCATCTGCTCATCGAGCAGATAGATGTTGCCCACTTCATCCCGCGTGGCGTCAACCAGACGGCCAAAGAGCTCGTCCTCTTCATCATCCCCGCCCCGGCTCCAAACAGGCTCCAGCGGGACGGTCAGAGGTGCCAGCAGCGGCGTGGCGGGGTTGTAGACATGGGTAAGGCCATCGATCACCTGAATGCGTCCACCCCAAGTACCAGGCTGCTCTCCAGATGCAGGGGTGATGAGCGTGGGGCAGAGGAGCCCGATACAGCAGATCCGCAGTCCGGCGCTCAGGAGCCAAGAGACCAGGGGGCTGCGGGTACCGGCCCGCAGGCGGTGGGTTCTACGGCTTCGGGAGCTGCAGCGAGCCGCTGGTGGGAGGTCATGAGGCATCAACGGGATGGTCCTCCTGGAACTGTTTCAGCCGCTGCTCTAGAAGGTCGTATTGTGAGGCATCGACAAAAGAGACACACGCCCGCAGCCCCTCGGTCCGGAGGCTGCCTGTTGAGGCCAGGGTTATGGAGCTGATTCCGTAATGTAGCATTTCGAGCAGGAGCCGCTGGCCACTGAAGCCGGGGTAAGAGAAGGTGAAGTAGAACCCATCGGCGAGCGGTTCACCCAAGTCGTTGTCATAGACAAGCTGGAAGCCGTAGCGCTGGAATATCTTCTTCAGGGCCGCCGCCCGGCGACCGTACTCGCGGGTGGTTTCAACAAAGTTCAGCTCCCCCGCGTTGGCCTTGCGCATCAGTCCCACCAGACCCCACTGTGAGGATTGCGGCACGCCTGAAGTGGTGCAGTACACGCCCCCGTGCACAAAGGCGTGTCCGACGTTTTCCGTGCCGAACTTGGCCTTGAGTGCCGGGGCCTTCATGGTCAGGAACGCGGGCGAGAAGGCCGCGATGCCGATGCGCGCGCCAGCGAAGCTGAAGACCTTGGACGAGGAAACCAGCACAAAGAAACGGTCCGTATGGAGCCCGATCGTGGGCTGGTAGGGGGGCTGGCCTGGTATGCCATAGTCCTCACGGAAATCCATACAGAGATAGGCGAGATCCTCAATGGCCAGAACATCATGGCGTGTGCAAAGTTCACCCAGCCCCTTGAGCTCCTCTTCCTTGAGAGTTATCCAGGCCGGGTTGTTCGGGCTGGAGTAGAGCATGCCGCCGATCTGGCCCCCGGCGAATTTCCGTTCGACCTCTCGTATCAGATCCGGGCCCCGGTATTGCGATAGTTCGATCGAATCGATCTCCAACCCAAGAAAGCGGGTCTGGCGCATGCTCACCGGGAAGGAAGGACCCAAATAGAGGATCGTCTGCCTGCCCGGCAGACGGTTGCCGGCGATCGCCTGGGAGATAAACCCGCCCTGCATCGATCCGACGGTTGGAATGCAGCATTCCGGTGGTATGTCCAGGGCGAGGAAGTTTTTGAGAAAGCCGGAGGCCTCCTGTTTCAGCTCTGGGATGCCATCGAAGGGTGGATAGCGCCCGCTGACCTGTTGCTCCTCCTCGGCCCGACGGGCCTCCTGTGCGCAGACCGGATCGTAGGGCAGATTTGGAACGCCGAACTCCATGCGGATGAATCCGACTCCAAGATCTTCTTCGATGAGTAAAACTAATCGGTTGGTCTCGCGAATCGAGAGGTTTTCCACGTCAAACCCAGTGCGGTCCAAGATGGCTTGAACCTTTGCCCTGTCAAAGGGGACTGCCCCGGCATTCATGAATGTTTCCTCCTTGGCCCATTGATATCGCGTGGTGCGCTGCCCCCCGCGCCGATCCAGAACTCTCCAGCCCGGATGCCTCATCAGGCATCACCGCGCGGGCGCGGGAGATACGCGCAGCGGGAGCAGATGCTTGGCGAAACGCGCGAGCCCAGTATAGCCATCCATGGAAGGAAGGGCGAGACGGATCTTGGCAGTGCGAGGTTTGGTGAGCAGTCCGGGCTAGTCGGCCTCGCGATCACGCTTGGTGATAAGGGCCCGGGCTTGGCGACGCTCCCCCCAGCGGACCCAATCCCGGGGGGGCTAGAAGGAGAGCGCCTGTGGCAGATCCTGAAAAAGGTACTGGAAACGGCCGATCAGCAGGCTCACGCGGCCCATGACCGTGTAGCCGAAGGAGGCACCGAAACCCACCATCAGAAAGGTAATGCCCACCTGCGAGATCCTCCCCAGCGCCCCCCGGTGCTCGGCGCTGAAGAAGAAGTAGACTAGGATCGAAACCACGCCTACGAGCAGAAACAGGCTTCCCAGCACAGCCCAGATAGAGGCCTCAGCCAGGGAAGGGGGGAACGTGCTTCTGATCTGGATCAGGATGCGCTCCTGCAGCACCGACGGAATCAGATAACCAGACCAGGCGGCGACGTAGAAGGCGATGGCATAACGGCTCATCCACTGGACACGACGGCTGAGGCGCAGCAGGATGAGCAGCCCCAGGATGCCGCCCGGCAGCAACCACAGGTCGCCCTCTCCAATTACCGGTATGTAGAACTTGCGGTATATGGCGGAGAAGCAGTATTGGACCAAGTAGTATCCTGCCGAAACTCCCACCAGGAGGCTCTCAGCAAACCGGTAGAGCGGGTTGTCCTTGTACAGGAGCGAGAAAATGGCCAGCGTGACCAAGGCTCCAACCACAATGCCCGCCTGCTCCCACATCACGCCTATCCCCCCTGCCGGCTGTCGCGTGGGCCGCCGGTTTGCTTTGTCCTGGATTTCTGGATCAGGAATCCGATGTTGCCCAGAATGATGAAGCAGACGATCGCCAGGTGCGCCACGGATTGGGCATCCATACCAAGGAGACCTGCCCCGCTCACCCCGATCAGCTTCTCGTACTCGGCGGCGCCCTTGAGTCCCCCGAGGAAGCCGGCCAGCTGCCCGGCTTGGTAGTAGGGGTAGATCAGCACGGCCTGAATGGCGGTGTTTCCAGCGATGATGCGCTGCTTGTACTTGCCGCCTGCCCAAATGATCCAGTACTCGGCAAGCGCACTGGCTGTCACGGTGACCAGTAACTCGATGTCGTCATAGCAGTCGACCCCCTTCATCAGGGGGATGCCATCAGTGGGCGCGTGATAGTGGTCGGTGGGGTAGTTGGACCGGATGCTCTCGCCCATCCGCAGTATGGTGGCCGAGTAGTCGGGGTTGTATCCAAAGAAGACGTAGTCCTCCCCATAGACCTTGTCATACTCCTGGGCCACTTGCCGTAGAATGC
Organism: Candidatus Eiseniibacteriota bacterium; assembly: GCA_023128935.1. Classification (GTDB taxonomy): domain Bacteria; phylum Eisenbacteria; class RBG-16-71-46; order CAIMUX01; family WJJG01; genus DAOVQB01. The sequence goes on from JAGMDA010000098.1 coordinate 5,173, forward strand.
GCTCCGCGATGCCGACGCCGCCCGCGTAGGTGGTTTGGGCGAGTACGCGTACGTCCTTGCGGAAGGCGTGGCGCAGGGTGGCGACACTCATCGGGTCCAGCTCGGCCATCGTATCGGGCTCATAATCGAAACTGAAGATGATCTCGTCACCTGGTTGGAGCTTCTCCATTTCGTTGAAGTAGGCTTCCGCCTCGCGTGAGCTGCGCACCGGCAGGTTGAGGGGGAAGATAAGCGGGGCGGCCACCGCAATGGCAATCACAACGAAAATGAAACGCCGATCCATGTTCATCAGCATCTCATGGGTCCACCTGGGTGTTTTCTGCCCGGGACCCTGTCGCGCGTCCTGCTGCTCGCCTGCCCCCATTTGTTCCCCTTGCCCGCTCTGTGTCACCATCTGGTTTTCCTGCTAGGCCCCCTTGCCGAGGTATGTGCGTTCAATGCCCAGGATGATCTTGATGGCCGTGGCTGTCATGCCCAAGCCGACGCCAATCATGACACCGCGTTTGGCCGCCAGGTTTGGATAATCCAGGATCAAAGTAGAGATCGTTCCCAACGAGAAGTAATGCTCACCGATGTGGAAGCCCATCATCTCACCCAATGGAACCCGGCCCAGCATGACGATTACGCCGGCCGTCAGAAGGAGCGCCGCGTGAAAGCTGCGGACACGGAATGCCCGGTATGAAGCGCTGGCCACATAGAAGGCCAGCAGCGCAAACATCGTCGACTGCATCGGGGCTTGTACATGATCGAACATCCAGGGGTAGGGGCCTTCCTCGCGGCCGAAGATGAGGGCGGCGGCGATCATGAAGAGCAGTCCGGCGATGGTAACGACCGAGTAGCCCCATCCCCCGGTCTTGCGCTCGATCTTCTTCCAATGGTGGAGAAACAGGCTGACTACGCCCAGGATGAGCGTGATGCCGAATACGACCTGTTTCCAGTCGAGTACGTTGTTGTAGCGATCATCGATCCACGGGACTTGCGTGAAGTACTGGATCAGCATCAACATGCCAATCAGAAAACCAAAGACTACCGGCCCGGTCCTTTTCACGCGCGCTCCTTGCTACCCAAGGTAAGGGCCGATATCGATGCCAAAGAATGCCAAGATCGCTCCCGCGATCAGGACGACCAGGAGGACGGCCTTGGCAACATCCTGACCCTTGAGGGCTCCCAGGAGCAGCGGTTCGCGAGAGAGATAGACGCTCCCCGCGTAGAGCTCCTCGCCGATCAGCGTATAGTCGCATGCGCAGATGAAGAACGGCAGCTGGGAGTCGGAGTCGGTTCCGGCGATCTGGATCGCTCCCGTGGCGTTGCCGGTCTCGGCCAGGATCAGGCTCTCTGCATAGAAGTGGCCGATGAAGAAGTTGGTTGCCGGACGCTCCCGCATCATCGTGCCGCACACCGCGGCGGCATAGCCGAACTGACTCTGGGTTGTGTAATAGATGTCGTCGGCATTGTAGAGGTCTGGGCGGCCCACCTGGGTGAGCGCCTCGCGCACTACCTCCTGAGCGACGGTCATTACGATCGGATCGCGGTTGGGCATAATCAGCCGCGTCTCGTACTCGCCCGCCTTGCGGGCGACCTGGCCCAGGATGTTGATACTTGCGACTGTGGCGACTTCTTCCATCGGATCAAGGCCAGGGGAGTAGAGGATCGGCCGGCCCATCTCAGTGGCCCGTCCGACCGCCTCATCCACGGCTTCCAGCCCCGCAATGCGGCGTATGAAAAGAGGCTTTCCGCTGCGTGCACTCCGGATGAAGAAAAGCAGGATGGCCCCGAAGAGCAGCGTGGCAACTGCCGTGGGTGTGTGCTCTGTGTCAAACCACCCGGTTGAGGGCGTTTCCCCTCCTTCTGCTTCTGACCCGGCTCCGTCCAGCACTTCCTCGCTGCTTGCGCTCACGCCTTGCGCCTCCGCGCCTTCTGCCTCTTGCGCCCCGCCGTCCAGGCTATCGGCATGGGCGACATGCGCCGCCGCGGAAGGAGCACTCCACGCGCACGCCAAGCAGGCAACCAGAAGGCCATACCACACTGTGCGGAAAGCCATTCTCATGCCCGCTCTTTCTCTTCCTCAGGGCCCATGAAGCGATCCATCACCGCTGCGCCAACGGCGTCTCCCCAGACGTTGACCGTTGTGCGGAAGCGGTCGAGGAACCAGTCGACCGTTAGGATGAGCCCAATGCCTTCGAGCGGGAGCCCCACTGCGTTGAGGACAATGACCATCGTGACCAGCCCCGCCTCGGGGATCCCCGCAGCCCCGATGGCAGCTAGCGTGGCCGTCACGAAGATCAGTGCCTGATCGCCAAATCCCAGGGGGTGGCCCGTTGCCTGAGCGATGAAAATGGCGGCCACCGCCTCGTAGAGGGCGGTGCCATCCATGTTGATTGTGGCGCCGAGCGGTGTCACCAACATTGTAGAGCGCCTGGAAACACCATTGTTCTCCCGCGCGCAGCGCATCGTAACGGGGAGTGAGGCCATCGAGGATGCGGTGGACCAGGCGGTAGTCAGGGCCTGGAGCATGCCTCCGGCGTAGGGCAGGACCTTGCGCCGGGCGACCAGGCCAAGAATCAGCGGCAGAACAATGAAGCCGTGGATGCCAAGTCCGATCAGCACGGTCAGGAAGTACTTGCCGATCTTGATGATTTCTTCCATCACGCCCGCGCCACCGCCCTTCTCTCCGAGCTTCGAGGCCACGAGGGCAAAAACGCCCAGGGGCGCCAGCCACATAATCAGACGTACCATTTTCATGATGGCGCGGTTGACCCCATCGAAAAAGCCGATGACCTGTTTGCCCTTCTCTCCCAGGGTGGTCAGGATGCCACCGAAGAGGAGCGAGAAGACGATCAAAGGGAGGATCTCCATCTTGGCGGCCGACTCGACAATGTTGGGGCTCACCAGGCTCAGGATAATATCCTCAATGCCCTTCTTCTTGCCGATGATCTGCTCTGGCTGGACAGCATCGCCCGAGACGATCCCTATGCCCGGTTGGATGATATTGACGGCTATGATGCCGATGAGCACCGCCATCGCGGTTGTGCAGAGATAGTAGGCCATGACCAGCGTTCCGGACTTGCCCAAGCGCCGCACATCGCCCAGCTCTGCGACCGCCATTATCATGGCCGAGATGATCAGGGGAACAATGAGCATCTTCAGCGCATTGAGAAAGAGCGTGCCCACCCAGGTCCAAGCGATCATGGGCGTGCCGATGAGCCAACCGCAGAGTCCACCGGTAAGGATGCCTGTAAGCAGCAGATAGAGCAGTAGCCGTTCCTTGTTCACTACAACCTCCCCAGGGCCCCTATTGGCTCGTCTCCCACTTGATTGTCTCTCCGCTGGGGAGTGATTCGATGTCCAGGCTAGCCAGTTGTGCCTCGGGGAACACGCAGCAATTCCGTCCCACCCTGCATCGCGCGGGGATCACGGCGCCCTTGCCGATGGCGGTCAGGCCCTGATCCAAGTGCGTGGGGTACGTGCGATTCACTTCGTTGCCCAGGTCCGGGTCACCTACATGTGCTTCGCCTCCAAAGGTCACGCCTTTGTCAGCCACCACGTTCTCCACTATGGCTCCGGCTTCTACGTAGTCGTCATGTAGGAGGATTGAGTTGCGCACAATCGCGCCTTCCTCCACCACGACTCCGGGCGAAAGGACACTGCTCTCCACGGTACCAAAGATGCGGGTTCCGCGCGCCAGCGTGGAATAGCGGACACGTGCTCCGCGAGCGATGAATGCCGGGAGCCTGTCTCCAATGACGTCGTCACCCAGGTTCGTGCGGACGTTCCACTTGGGCAGGTCGAGAAGGGACTCGGGTCTCAGGAGTTCCATGTTTGTGTCGAAGTAAGCCTTGATCGTACCCACATCCTGCCAGTAGCCGCTGAATTTGTAGGCTGCCAGTTTGTCTCGCTCCAACATGAACGGGAAGACATGCTTCCCGAAGTCGGTTTCCTGACGCAAGCCACAGACCTCCTCCAGCGTTCGCACGAGGATGTCTGTATTGAACACGTAGATGCCCATCGAGATCAGATTGCTTCTGGGCTGGCTCGGCTTCTCCTCGAAGCCAGTGATCCAGCCCTGGCTGTCAACCATCACTGTGCCAAAACCCGATGCCCGTTCAATCGGGATCGGCATGACCGCCAGCGTTGCATCGGCACCGGATTCGATGTGGTGTTCAATCATGCTGGCGTAGTCCATCGAATAGATGTGGTCACCGGAAAGCATCAACAGCATCTCTGGGTTGTGGCGGCCGACGTAGCCCAGATTCCGATAGACGGCGTCCGCTGTGCCCTTGTACCAGTCAGATGCACGGGACCCAGTATGGGGTGGCAGGATCCGCACTTCACGGGCGCGTCCGACCAGCCCCCAGCTATCGCCCCGGCCTAGGTGACGGGTAAGGCTATAGGGCATGTACTGCGTGAGGACCCCCGCGCGCTCGATGCCGGAGTTCATAATGTTGCTCAGTACGAAATCGATAATGCGGTATGTGCCCCCAAAGGGTACGGCCGGTTTCGCGCGCCGGTGAACAAGTACGTTGAGTCGGCTGCCGACACCGCCTGCCAGGATGAGTGCCAGAATGCCGCGCAGATCGAAGTGGCGCTCTGTGGTGGCAGCCGCTTGCGCTTGTCCCTCAAGTTCCAATTCCATTTTCCCCCTAGTGCGCTGTCCCGGATGGGTGGCTGCGGTGATGCTCTTGCCGGTCCTCCACCAGCGCGCCGGGCTGAACGATTCCGGACCGGGGCACGTCGATGCCATCGGCAATCCGCGCGCTCTTTCCCACAACCGTGATGCCCTTTTGTGAAACCTGGGGCGTGACCTGAGTTCCGGGGGCCCCGGGGCGCATTCCGACCGAAGCATTCCGGCCGATTATAACGCGCTTGTCGATGATGGCCTCCCGCACCCGGGCACCTGGGTGCACGATCACGTCATTGAACAGAATGCTCGACTCCACCACGGCGCCGCGTCCGATGCGGGTGCCCGGGCCAAGCACGCTGTCTACGACTTTGCCCTCTATGATGCACCCTTCGCTGATCAGGGAACCTTCCGCCTCGGTCCATGCGCGAAAGATGGGTGGTGTTTGTCGCACCAAGGAATTGTCGTTGTTGTTGGTGCGGATCATCCAGTTTTCAAGGCCGATTTTCCCGCGCAGGAGATCACAGTGCGCTTCATAGTACGCATCCACGGTTCGCGTGTAGGCCCAGTAGCCTTCGAAAATATAGCCAAAGACACGGTACCGGGTAAGCATCGCGGGGATGACATCACGACCGAATTCGATGGAATCGAATTCGCCCATACCTGTCAGGACCTCTGCCAAGGCCTCCATCCGGAAGACATAGATCGTCAAGGATGCCAGGTCGCTACGCGGCTCGGCGGGCTTCTCGTCGTAGGCCAGCAGTCGGCCATTACGGCCCAACTGTCCGTAGCCGAATCTCCGGTCCTTGGCCTGGACTTTCTTGAAGGCGATCGTGAGATCCGCGCGCTTCTCGAGGTGCGTGCGGATGAGATGCCGGTAGTCCATCGTGTAGACGTGATCGCCCGAGAGGATCAGGGCAATCGCGGTTTCCTGCGCCTTGAGATAGCGAAGGTTCTGATAGATGGCGTCTGCATTTCCGCGATACCAGTCGCTGCCATCTGCCGCGTGATACGGGGGTAGGATCTTGGCCCCGCGGTCCAGTCCGATGAAGTCCCAGCTTTCGCCCACTCCGATGTGATCGATCAGCGGTGCGGGACGGTACTGTGAGAGGATCCCCACATTGTTGATGCCAGCGCAACATAAGTTGGACAGAGGGAAATCGATGATCCGGAAATGTCCTGCAAAGGGGAGGGCGGACTTGGGCCGCTCCAGAGTGAGCACAGAGAGTTCACCCACACGTCCCCCAGCAAGAATCATGGCTGTGGTGCGGGGAAACTTGATTGGCGATATCATCTTTCCAGTCGCCCCCCGTGATTACTCGTGTGCCCCAGAATGTCCGGGTCACCTTCTTCGCAGAGCCGGGCCATTGTTGGCAGAGATCCCACCTGCTGTTTGCAGGGAACCAGGCGATTGATGCATAGTTTCGAGACCGAAAGCTTGTGTCAAATGCTTTCTTCTGGCGCTGTCAGAAGAAAGCTGGTTGCGGCGGCCTTGTGCAGTCGCAGGGGGAGCGCTGCGCAAAGGAACTGAGAGACCCCTGATCTTCGGCCTGACAGCAGCTCGTCTATAGGTGCCGGGGTTATTTCAATCAGGCGTGGAGGGACTCGAACCCCCAACCTACGGTTTTGGAGACCGTTGCTCTGCCAGTTGAGCTACACGCCTAGTCTGCTCGATCTATCGGTTTTATGCGCCAACAGATCAACAGAAACTTAGTGGACTGAGCGGGGCTTGGCAACCTCGTTTTGGGACATCCTTGACCTGGGGCTTTCGCTTGTGGGGCTGGCTCCTGAGCAGTTGCATCTGCAACCGCCTGGAGAAATTGCCGGCATCCGGATGCTATGCTCACCAGCTATGATGCTATGCTCACCAGCTATGATGAGACCGGTTGCATTGGCAGCCGCCTGGGGGCATCGTCGGCAATGGGAAGGCAGCTCTGTCAGAGTGTTCGGTTGCGTGCTGCCTCGGGAGTTACCCAGAGGATTGGATGGATGACAGACGCCGGGATGGTGGAACTAATTGAGTCGGCTTGGGCCGATCCCTCGCAGGCTGAAGCCCCGGAGGTTTCCCAGGCGGTGGAGCAGGCCATCGCACTGCTTGATCAGGGGACCATACGGGTGGCGGAGAAGCGCAGTGGGTCATGGCACACCCACGGCTGGGTTCAGATGGCGATCCTGCTTTACTTCCGAATGCGGGAGGCGGAGCCGATGAAGGCTGGATGCCTCTCATTCCGCGACAAGATCCCAGTCAAGGAGGATCTGGAGGAGCTGCGGGTGCGGGTGGTGCCCCCGGGCACGGCTCGCTACGGCAGCTTCCTGGAGCCGGGTGTTGTTCTAATGCCCGGCTACGTCAATATCGGGGCCTATGTCGGCACTGGAAGTATGATTGACACCTGGGCTACAGTCGGCAGTGGTGCGCAGATCGGACGCAATGTCCACCTCTCTGGCGGTGTGGGGATCGGGGGCGTGCTGGAACCCCCACAGTCCCGGCCGGTAATTGTCGAGGATGGTGCTTTCATCGGTTCTCGGTGCGTGCTCGTGGAGGGTGTCATCGTTGAGGAAGGGGCCGTCCTGGGGGCTGGATGCGTGGTGACGGCCTCGAGCCCCATTGTGGATGTGCGTGGCTCGGAACCGGCGGTGTCCCGGCGGCTCATTCCAGCCAGGTGCATTGCGATTCCGGGCACTTGGCCACGGCGTTTTCCCGCCGGGGTATTCCATGCCCCGTGCGTCATGATTATTGGTGAGAGGAGCGATTCCACGGATCGCAAGACGATGCTCAACGATATCCTGCGCGAGTTTCCGCTGGAGATGACCAATCCGGCGCGATAGCCGCCAGCGGGTTGGGCGGTAGCAGACAGCAGGGGAATCTCCCAGGGGAGGCAAGGATCCTATGAAATCACCTAAAAATGAAAAAAAGGCTGCTCTCAAGAAGCACCCTGCCGCCCGCGCATCCGCTTCTCAGGGCATAGATCTTTCCAAGTTTGAGGTGCCCGTCAGCCAGATGAGGTGGCATTGCAATCTTGAGTGCTTCGGTTTCAAGACTACCGCGGAACTCCCTGAGTTCGAAGGCATCATCGGTCAGGATCGGGCTATCGAGGCCATTTCGCTCGGACTCAAGATGCGCAGCAAGGGGTACAACATCTACGTGGCGGGCCTCTCGGGGACGGGCAAGATGACTACCGTCAAGCACCTGCTCGCCAATTTGGAATCCCAAAGCGACCTGCCTTCGGATGTGGTCTATGTCAACAACTTCCGCGACCCGGACCGACCCCGCGCCATCCTTCTTCCTGCCGGCCAAGGGAACCAGCTGCGCAAAGACATGGAGGGACTTGTTATCAACATGCGCCGCAACATCGCTCAGATTTACGAGAGCGACGTGTACAAGGAACGCATGAAGGCGTTGGTGGAGGAGTACAAAGATCGAGAGAAGACAATCCTGCGGGAATTTGAGGGAAGGATCAGCACGGAGAACTTCGCGCTCATTCAGATCCAGATGGGTCCGTTCTCCAAGCCGGAGATTGCGCCGGTCATCGCGGGTGAGCCCGTGCAAATGGAGAAGCTTGACGGACTGACTCGGCAAGAAAAGTTCAACAAGGAGGAGTTCGCGCGCTTGAAGGCTATGTACGAGGAACTCACCGGTGAACTTGAGAAAGTCTTCAAGGCCGCGCGCGATCTGAAGCATGAACTTCGGGACGTCATGGAGAAGCTCCAGAAGGAATTTGGGTCGCCGGCCGTCACCGACTATATTCAGGATCTCAAGATTGTACACCATCACCCGGAGGAGATTGAGTATCTCAATGAGGTTCAAGATGAGATCTTGAGCAACATGGAACGGTTCACTGATGGCGGCGAGGAGCATGAGAAGAAGTCCCAGGAAAGTCCCGGGAAGTTGGAAGACCGCTTCCGTGATTTTGCTGTTAATGTTCTTGTAGACAACTCCAAGACCAAGAAGCCACCTGTGATTGTTGAAACTAGCCCGAACTACAGGAATCTCTTTGGCACCATCGAACGGGCCGTGGATCGGACCGGTCACTGGGTGGCGGATTTCACCAAGATCAAGGCCGGCAGCTTGTTGCGCGCCAACGGGGGCATCCTGGTACTGAATCTGATGGATGCGATCGTTGAGGCGGGTGTCTGGGTAGCGCTAAAGCGTGCCCTGAAGCATCAGAAAATCGACATTCAGTCGTTTGATCCCTTCTATGTCCTGTCTGTTTCCGCGCTGAAACCTGAACCGATCGATCTGGATGTGAAGATCATCGTAATGGGAGACCGCCATGCATACCATCTCTTGTACAACTTCGACGAGGACTTCGGCAAGATTTTCAAAGTGAAGGCCGAGTTCGATACCGTCATGCCGAGAAGCCAGAAGGGCGTAGAGAAATACATGAACTTCGCACGCAAGATCACAGCGGACGAGGGCCTATTGCCCATGAACGCCGATGGACTTGCCAGCCTAATCGAGCATGGCGTGCGCTTGGGCGGCCGGCGGAGCAAGATCTCTACGCGCTTCAGCATAGTGGCGGATGTGATCCGGGAGTCGGATCTCTGGGCGCGGGAGGTGGGTGCCGGTGCAATCGGAGAGGAGCACGTGGACCGGGCTCTGCAGGCCAGGGAAGCGCGGGTCAATCTGGCCGAGGAGAAAACCCGGGATCTGGTGGAGGAGGGCATCCTGCTGATCGACACGGATGGCGAGAAGGTTGGCCAGGTCAACGGACTTTCCGTTCTGGACCTGGGCGACTACGCCTTTGGGCAACCATCGCGGATTACGGTTAAGACTTCGCTGGGGCGCGATGGTATCGTGAACATCGAGCGGGAAGCGAAGATGTCGGGCAAGACGCACGACAAGGGCGTCTTGATCCTCGAGGGGTACTTCCGCAGCTTATTCACCGATGAGTTGCCTTTGGCTCTGAACGCCACCATCTGTTTTGAGCAGAACTACGGGGGCATCGACGGCGACAGCGCCTCCTCGACCGAGATCTATGCGCTCCTCTCGGCCCTTGCGGGGGTTCCAATAAGGCAAGACATTGCTGTGACCGGCAGTGTGAACCAAAATGGAGAAATCCAACCAATCGGGGGAGTGAACGAGAAGATCGAAGGTTTCTTCGACGTCTGCAAGGCCCGCGGGCTTACCGGAAAGCAGGGCGTGATGATCCCCCGGATCAATGTGGATGACCTGATGTTGTGCCGGAGAGTCCTCGAGGCGGTTGAACGCGGGGAGTTCCACGTCTGGGCGGTTACAACAATTCCCGAAGGGATTGAGATCCTCACCTCAATGCCGGTGGGGTTCCAGGGCGGGGACGGGAAGTATCCCCCCAACACACTCTTTGGCCGCGTGAGTGAGAAGGTCAACCAGTACGCGCAAAAACTGAAGGCCTTCGGTGCGAAGGATGAGAAGGAGGCATAGCGCTCCTCGGGCAAGACTCCGAGTGATGGTAGGAATGAGCGGAGGCGTTGACTCCTCCGTTGCCGCCGCGCTGCTGAAGCGCGGCGGCAACCAGGTGATCGGGATCACCATGTGCACCTGGGTCGGATCAGAAGCAGGCGCTGGACCGCTGCGCCATGGCTGCCCCGGTCCGACCGCGGCAGGCGCAGTCCGGGATGCGCAGCGGATGGCTCAGCGCCTCGGGATCCCGCACCGGGTAATAGACGTGGCAAGCGACTTCCGCACCCACGTTCTGGACTACTTTCGCGATGAGTACCTCGCTGGAAGAACGCCTAACCCCTGTGTTCGATGCAACCAAATGCTCAAGTTTGGTGCGCTCTTGTACAGAGCACATGAGAGCGGAATCGCGTTTGACCGCTTTGCGACGGGCCACTATGCGCGCCTGGAGCAGGAGGAGGGCGGGGCGCGCATGCTGCTGCGCAAGGGACTGGATTCCAGCAAGGACCAATCCTATTTCCTATGTGGGTTGACCCAGGAGCAGTTGCGCCGCAGCATCTTTCCCCTAGGATGCCGCACCAAGGCCAAGGTCCAGAAGATAGCCCGCGAACTGGGCCTGGGGGTCGAGGGAAGGCCTGAGAGTCAGGACTTCGCGGCCGGCGACTGGGAGGCCATTGTGTGTGCCTCACCCCGTCCGGGCCCGATCTTGGATCGCGCGGGCCACCTCCTCGGTGAGCACAAGGGTATCCACCGCTACACGATCGGGCAGCGTCGCGGCTTGGGGTTGTCTGCCAAGCGTCCCCTCTACGTGATTGCCCTTGACGCTGGACGCAACGCTGTAATCGCCGGGCATAAAGAGGACCTGTATGCCTCAGACTTTGTGGTCGCAAGGGTCAACTGGATCTCGATTCCCCCTCCGGATGGTCCACTGACGCTGCATGTTCGGATCCGCTACCGCCATGCAGAGGCCGCAGCCCGGATCACGCCCCTGTCGCAGGGAGCGGTGCGTGTGGTCTTCGAGGAGCCGCAGGTGGCGATCACACCTGGCCAGGCGGCTGTGTTCTACGATGGCGATCTTGTGGCCGGGGGGGGCATGATCGAGTCGGTTCAACCCCTGCAGGGATCTCACTGAAGCCTGCCGCTGCGTCCGCGGGTATCCAAGGTCCCTGGCTCGGACTTCTCTACGCAAGCTCCGCCGAGCCCGGGCCAGTTCTCCCAGTAGTTTGCTGCAGGTCTCCGTCTAATTTCATCAGATCATGGGGGGTGGTCTCCAGCCACGGCAGGGTCACTTGGGCCATCAGCTGGGCCCAGGCAGGGTAGATCGTCAGCAGGCCATGAGTGGGGCGGTGACTCCCTGGCGGATGTCTGTGATACGGACTAGGCTTCCAACAGGTAGTCATCTCGCGCATCGGCATAGGCGGTCCATGGGATTGTGGGGCTGCCGCTTTAAAAAAAGGGAGGGGGGAGGAACATGTGTAGGCGTATCTGCTTGGTGCTTCTGGTAGGGACACTGAGTTTGAGTGGAGCGGGTGCCAATGATCCGGTCAATCTTGCCGGGGGGGCGCTCATCATGCATCACCCGCCCGAAGTGGTTATGGGCGGGGAGTGCAACGTTCAGCTCCCCACGGTCGGGGATCAAAACCCCAGGATCGATGGTTTGCCCGGCGACTTGGTGACGTTCTATGTCATTGGCGCCTTTGCTGCCCCGAGGGAGTTTTGTGGCTTCCAGTTCGGGTTTGGTGAATTTGATCCGAGCATCTTCACCTTCATGGACTGGGGCTCCTGCGCCGGCGTGGAGTTCGAAGACTACCTGGAACTCGCCTCCTCGGGATGGCCGGGCCCGAACGAGGGGACGGCGTGTGTCTCAACGGTGGGGTCCTGGGATGGCTTCATCGTGCCAATGTACTATTTTACCGGCATTGCGTACGCCGAAGGTGTGATTCCTCTGGATGCAGATCCCACCCATGATATGGCCGCGTTCACGAATTGCGAGAGCTGGATGGGACTGCCAGAGCTGTTTGAGATTCACAAGGACCGCCTGGGGGCGTTGGGCATCTTTACGGACGGCAAGCCTGTTGAACCGGAGCTGTCGATTCGGTGGGCGTGCTGCGCCGACGAGGAATGCCAACTCCTCTCCGCGGCCGATTGCGATGCCCTGGGCGGCACCTGGCTGTGTGGGCTCCTATCCTGCACTCCTGACCCGTGCAAGGTCAGGGCCTGCTGCCTGGAGGGCTGTCAGTGCCAGCTCATGACGGAGCTGGAGTGTAGGGATGCTGGTGGGCTCCATATTTCGAGGATACTCTCATGCGATCCAAACCCCTGTCCGCAGGCATCGGATGGACCGCAGGGATCGCCCGGGTTGACGGGGTCGTCGTCAAACACCCGGATGTCTTGGGGCGCTATCAAGGTACTCTACCGATAGGAGCTCGTCAGCCGGTCATATCATCGCCGGGCATATCACCGCGCTGTTGCCAGGGGGCAGGATCAAGTCCGCGTTCCAGGAGGGCCTGGGCCATGTCCTCTGGCAGAGGAGCGGTTAGAGACAGCCTCTCGCCGGAAGCGGGATGGCGGATGACGAGCTGGTAGGCATGCAACGCTTGTCTCGGAAGGCCCAGCAGTGCCGATTCCTCCGGCGTCAGGGGTTCATTGTTGATGAACTTCAGGAAGAAGCGCTCATCACGTCCATAGACCTTGTCGCCCAGGATAGGGAGACCGGCCGATTGTAGGTGGACGCGGATCTGATGCAGACGCCCCGTCCTCGGCCGGGCCTCGACCCATGCCCAGCCGTCTCCCTGATGCAGAACACGAACGTCAGTGTGGGCGGAGATACCATCCTCCTGGATGCCGACGGCCTTTCGGATGCGGCTGCCTTTGGCTTTGCCAAGCGGGCGGTCGATGACAAAGCGGGCCTTCGGTGGCCGGCCCTCGACCAGCGCGAGATATCGCTTCTGCACTTCCCTCCGTCGAAACTGGACCGCAAGATGTTCGGTCGCTTCCCGGTCTCGTCCGAAGATCACGATCCCGCTTGTCTCCCGATCCAGCCGGTGAACCACGCGCAGGTTGCCCCACTCTGGGTGTTCCGTCGCTAGGATATGAAGCAAGGTGTGGCGGAAGTACCGCCCAGAGGGGTGAATTGGCACGTTCCCGCTCTTGGCGACACCGACCAGATGCGCATCCAAGAAAAGGATCTGAGTACGTCGATCAATCGGAGGCTCTTCCCGGGGAAAGGGGATATAGTTGATCGCATCGCCCTGGCGGAGAACCCGGGAGGGGCGCACGCACGCGTCATTGACAGTGATGCATCCGGCCCGGATCAGTTTTCTCCACTGTGTGCGGGAGCGGTAGGTGAATCTGCACGCCAGATACCGGTCCAGGCGCGTGCCATCTGCAGAGGGCTCGATACGGGTGTGCCCCTTCTTCACCCAGAGACGTAGGACATCCCGGGCTGCGCTATCTGGCCCATGCATGCCGAATCGACCTCTCTCACGCTGGCCCGACAAGCCTAGTGGAAACACTCGCGGTGCCCGCTCACTCCTCCCGCCCCTCTAAGGGCTCGCGATTCTCCATGCTACCCTTAACGGATCGTTCCTGGAAAGCTCAGCTGTGGTAGCCTGTGGTAACCATGCAGAAGAGTTCCCTCTAACTGCCGAGCTGAATGCTCCCATCCATGCGGGATGCGGGCCCCAAGGGCTTGGAATGGGATGGAGATGCGCATGACTTCAGGATCTGCATCCCCCACGGTTACGGGGACCGTGATTGCTGTTCGTCCCCGTCTCGTCCAGGTGCGCGTGGGCCGACGGGATATCACTTGTGATGTCCGCAAGGGGTTGCTGCAAGGGGTGAGGGGCCAGCGGAAGCTCATCGCGGTTGGCGATCGGGTGAAACTGGCAGTGGGTGCATCCGGCCGAGGAGTCCTGCACGAATTACTGGAGCGGCGCAGCAAGATATCGCGCGTCGGCTCCGTGAGGCCACGACGGGAGCATGTCATTGCTGCCAATGTGGATATGATGGTGGCCATGCAGGCAGTGAACCTTCCGCGCTTCAATCGGCGTGGCCTGGACCGGCTCCTCGTGTTGGGCGAGGCAGGCGGGGTGTGCTGTGCCGTCTGCCTGAACAAGGTCGACCTGGTTGAGAAAAGCGCCGAGCTCGATCCCCTCGCCACGTATCGCGCCATCGGCTATCCCGTCTTTCAAACGAGTGCCATCAGGGGAGATGGCCTGTCTGAACTACACGCATTCCTGCGCGGGAAGAGCAGCCTGAT
>JAGMDA010000099.1 GCA_023128935.1 Candidatus Eiseniibacteriota bacterium
AGACGGACCCGGAGTTGGTGCAGTTTTCAAATTTCAGTTTGATCCATAACACCTCTCCTAATGAAGGAAAACGCCATGAACGACTCAGGGCAAAACAAAGGGGCTGAGCCTATGCCGCCCGTCTATACGAAACTCAAAGCGCTGTACCTCACCACCGAGCTGGTGAAACAGGGCAAGCCGAATGTCACCCTGATCACGTCCGCCAGCGGCGTCTATGATGAGCAGGCTTCCCGGATACAGCAGATCATCGAAACGCGCTCAGGCGTCAAAGTGCCCATTGCGACGGATGATTCTCCAGCCGCAGCCGTACCCATTCAGGGCAATCTGATCGTGCTGGGCAACCGATCCACCAACAAGACCATCGGCGAACTCTACAACCGCTATTACACGCTGCTCGATCTGCGCTATCCCGGTCCGGAAGGCTACGTCGTGCGGTCTTTGCACAATCCTTTCGGGGATGGTCGCAACGTCGTTTTCGTGGGGGGCAGCGACGCGGTCGGAGTTGGCGCGGCCGCGGAGGTGTTCATCGAAAAAGTGTCGCAGGCAGACGCCGGTAGTCAGGGGCTTTCTATGGGTTGGCTGATGGAGATCAAGCTGGGCCTGGGAGTCCACGTGCCGAAGGAGCTGAGAGATTTCGAGATTTGGGAAGCCTCTGCTACGTATGGATCGCAAGGCTACTTCGGCTGGAATAGCATCAGCAAGCGGATGGCGATGTACTATATGACCGGAGAACCGTTTCATGCGCGGGAGACCCTGCGCCTGGCTTTTCCAGATGCCCGGGCCAAAGCGGAGATCGCGGAGATAGACGGTGAGCGGATCGAGAACAAAGACGAGCCGTTGAGCGGCCCCTATCACTACAACGCGCACATGATGATCCTGTTCTGGGATCTGATCGAGGAAAGCCCGGTGTTCAGCGACGAGGAACGTCTGCGGGTCACGAACGCGTTCTCCAAGCAGTTCGGCCACCCGCAGGAACAGGGCTGGCGCAAGCGGATCGTGGACCACACGCTCGAAGGCGGGGAGGCTTACGTCGAGCCGCCGCCCCACGTGGGTACCCGGCACGGACAGTGGTCGGCCATTGCCCTCTATGGTCTCTGTCGCTATTTTCAGAAAGATTATCCCCATCCGCTCTGGCAGCACGGCATAGACGCAGCCCAATGGCAGTTTGCTTCGCTGCATCGGCACGCCTGGGTGGGAGGAGAGAACGACAACCTTTACTGGTACAATACCGCCATCGCTCCTATTCTGAGCTATCTGTTGCTCATGGGTGATCGAGAGCCGCTCGAAAACGGCGTGCTCGCCAGGTTGCTTCGCGGGCAGGAGATCCTCATTTCCGGCCGTATGCCCGATTGGGCGCTGAACGCGGCCTCCATTGGATTTCTGCATAAGGCCGCTTATCTGATGCAGGACGGCCGCTATGTGGAGTATCTCCGTCGCACCGGGATGGACCTGGATGTCTTCCGTCTCGGTCAGTCCTTCTGGCCTGAGACGCATCTCAAGCCGGAACGGCCCGCAGACCTGGCAGACAAATGGCGCATTCACCCATTGCCCGAACCGATGTGGCGTGCCCGCAATAGCGGCCTTCCGATGGAAGACTCCTTTCAGTTCGGCAGCTTTCGGAGCGCGCCGGATGCGTCGGGAG